>JAGHBX010000399.1 GCA_021160785.1 Planctomycetota bacterium
CCGGAGCTTTACCTTCAGCCAGTGGTTGGCGTTGCCCCGGTTTATGAGGAGCTTGCCCGCCGTAACCAGGTCGATATCTCCGTCATTGTCGAAATCGGCCCACGCCGCCTGATAAGTTGACCCCAAACCAGCCAGGCCGGTCTGGTCGGTAACATCGACAAATGACCACGAACTGTCATTGCGATAAAGAACGGGATAGTTCTTCCTGCCAAACGAAGCCGTGCCGTAAACGGTGGTGAAGTACAGATCGACATCTCCGTCATTATCAAAATCGGCCGCAGCAGGCGAGGCGTACGATTCCTGGTAGGCTACGCCGCACTGTCCCATGTCTGCGAACACGTAATCCTTCCCGGGCCCGGAATTTCGCAGGAAAAACGATTGCGGCTGATGCCCGCGTGAATCGTCATGGGCAAAGTTCCCGGCGAAAATGTCCATGAAGCCATCATTGTCAAAGTCAGCCCACGCCGCTCCTATGGAATGGCCTCCGGCAAAACCGCTCCACGTTGCGGCGGCATTGTGCGAAGCGGTCGCATCGGTAAACTTGCCCGTCCCGTCATTACGCCACAGGAGATTCGGCTGGAGGCGGTAATTGGAAACGTAAACGTCAATATCGGCGTCATTATCAAAATCACAGGATGTTACGCCCCTTGCTCGATAACGAACCTCGGACCAGACCTTCTCCCATGTTTTTCCCTGACGATTCAAGAGCACCGTGTCGGGATACGTTACGCCTTTTTGCCAGTTCTCATACCCG
This sequence comes from Planctomycetota bacterium, assembly GCA_021160785.1. Taxonomy (GTDB): domain Bacteria; phylum Planctomycetota; class Phycisphaerae; order Sedimentisphaerales; family Anaerohalosphaeraceae; genus B28-G16. The sequence goes on from JAGHBX010000399.1 coordinate 755, forward strand.
CCAATGTAGAGATCGACATAGCCGTCGCCGTTGTAGTCGGCCCAACTCGCTCCTCTGCTCGATTCAATGGACAGCTTTGGGAAGGGGCGCAAGGCCAGGTCCTTGCCGGATTCGTTTCGAAAAAGCTGCCGACTGCTGTAAACAAACATGTCCGAGTAACCGTCATTGTCAAAGTCGGCCCAGACAGCGCTGCCTCCCTTGTCAAATACTTTGGAGAAGCCCTTGCCCTGATTGTTTTTCCACAGCGCCCCGCCACAGTAAATGTCGGTCCAGCCGTCATTGTCATAATCGACGCATGCTGCAGGCCCGTTACCGAGCTTGAGACCGAGTTGGGATGTCCTGTCGGTGAAAACGCCCTGACCCTGAACAACGGCGACGACAAGGCACACATTCCAAATGAAGCCCAATCCATGAATATTGAATGCTTTCATCGATGCCCCTTTCATAATCTTTGAATGAGAGACAGCAGTATAGCAGTATTCCCCGCAATTTCAAGGGTTTGTGCCAATCTACCGCGATCCCGAAACATGTTGTCCGGCGACGCCCGATGGAGTATAATCGCACATGTAGGGTGGGCTCTTAGCCCACCGCTAAACCATCTGACGTGGATTTTTCGGAAAAAGAAAACATATCCGGAAGCGAGGCGAGTTATGATATTTGACCGAGTTATGAATTGCAGAATGGTTTTGCCGAAAGCAGCACTGATTCTTCTGCTGGCGGCGAGTCCGGGGATACTGATCACCCGGGCAAAAGCCGAGGCGGCAAATACGCGCCTCTGGGATACCCAGTCGCCGTTTATCAAGAAAAACGATGTCCGAAACAGGACCGGGTGGAAGATCGTTCCCACCGACCTTCTCACGCTCGAAGTTGATCCCGCCGCTGCCGCATCGGACCCGTCTTTCTGGGGAAGAGAGTATTCTTTCAAAGGAGATGCCGTAGCAGAAAACGAGCATTTGATCGTTGTGTTCGCGTCGCAAACGGCAAGCGTAGTCGTCTACTCCAAAGCCAATCCCGAAAAGAAACTGGCGGAGGTTGCTCCTCTTCAACTAAAAGGCGCCCGGGCGAAGATTACCGGCGTTGGCATATTGCAGAACACCGGCGACGAAGCGGCGTTGGAAGTCACTTTTTCCGCCGGGCAAACGACCGGGAAGTTATCCGCCGTCTTTTCCTTCGGCGTCGATCGGATTATCGAGATCAAACCTGCCCCGGACATGAAAGGAATAAGCATACTAAGCCCCATCGCCTGGGCGGTAGTACCCAACTTCATCGGTGACGATCTCATATTCGATCCCCAAAAATTCCCTTCGACGAGCACACTTCACATTCCTCCCGCCAATCCTTTTGTCGGCCTGCTCCAGGGCGAAAACACCATGCTGGTCATGACATGGCCCCGGGGAAAGCAGAAGATGAGACTCATTGCGGGCAAGGTCCAACGACAGCAGCGTCTGTTTGAATCCGTAGACTTCGACAACGACGGCAAAAGTATTCATCTGGCGGTATTGGAAGCGCCGGGCATCTGGCACAGAGAGCAGTTAAAGCCTTCCTATCTGGAAAAGGATATAGCCGTCGAATGGAAAAAGCCCTTTCCCGCAAAATGGATAACCCAACTGGATGAAGCCGGTGTGAAAACCACTTTCGGATTCAGGGAATCAAGGGGCGGAATCTGGCGGGCAATAACAGGCAAGTATATCTACCCCGTCTGGTTCGACGGAGAGAGTACTTTCTTCCATCTCAGCAAGAAGATCCCCCCGAAGGGAGACTCTCTCATCTATTTCCTTGAGAGAGAAGGCACGCCCGTCTCGGTTTCAACGCCCGTCGATATTATGAAGAAAACCCTGGGCAGCCAGAGTTGCCAAACTATACTTGACCTTGCAGGGCGCAAGTTGCGAACACATCACAGGAGGCCCGATGCAGGGGCACATCGTGCTGCTACCTGTGGATGTACGGCGGTAATTGAACCTGTTTTTAAGGCAGGGCAAGAGGTTGCCAGGCAAGAGTTTGTGGAGGGCGCCGTAGATGACATGGTCTACTTTGTCAGGCGGCACGTCGCCAGAATCGGCGAATATCAGGATTTTGCCCGCGAGATGATACAGTTCTTGAATCAGGCAAAGAAGTCCAATCCCGGGTTGGAACCGTATCTCGACAGTCTGGAGGCAATCGCCCAACAGATACCCGAAGAATACGACAGGCAAAAAGAAAACATCAAAACCCTTGAGTATGTCGACGAACTGACTGTCAAGACCAAAGCTCTTACTGAAAAGAAGGACCCAAAAAACCTGCCCACCTGCCTGGAACTCGGCAAGAAGTGGAGAGCAATGGGCGGAGCCCAGGACTACCTCCTCGGAAAGTTCCATTCGCTCACCCGCAAGCTGTTCCAGGAGGCAGGATACGGTTGCGTAAATCAACCCGAGGCGGTTGCAGTCGCACAAGAGATACAGAAGCGCTGCACAGATTGCCTCAGGAATCCTGACTCGTATGAAATTTGGGCAAATTACTAAGACGGGACGACAATGAGACACCTCTTAGCAGCATCGATCTTAATTGCAACTGCACTCTTGCCATCAGGCTGTCGCCGCAGCGGACCCGAGGATAATCCGCCCCAGGCACAGACCGACCCGGCAAGCCCAATGGTGCTGGCGCCGGACGGCACGTTCGTCATGGGCGATGCCAAAGGCCAGATAGACGAAACACCTCACAAGGTTCACATAAGCGCATTTTATATCGACAGGTACTTGGTAACTCAGCAGGAGTACCAAAGGGTCGTCGGCGACAATCCCGCTCGCTGGAAAGGCAAGAACAATCCCGTCGAGCAGGTGCGCTGGTCCGATGCCGTGAAATACTGCAACGCTCGTTCCCGCCTGGAGGGGCTTGAGCCTTGCTATAATCTGGAAACCTGGGAGTGCGATTTCCAGGCAAACGGATACCGGCTGCCCACGGAAGCGGAGTGGGAATATGCCTGCCGGGCGCAAACGACCACAAGTCGTTTCTTCGGGGCCGGCCAGACCAAATTGAAAAGTTACGCGTGGTTCAAGGAAAACTCAAACGGAAGGCCTCAGCCGGTCGGCGCCAAACTGCCCAACGCGTGGGGATTATATGATATGTACGGCAATGTCTGGGAATGGTGCAACGACTTTTACAAGGTGGACTACTATCAGGAAAGTCCCGAGGACAACCCGAAAGGACCCAGGACCGGCGAGAACAAGGTGGTCCGGGGCGGAGCATGGAATTCCAGCGCCGAGAGCTGTTGCTCAACTTATCGATACAACGAAGACCCCGGCTATGTTGACGTCTGCTTCGGATACGACATCTACGGCTTCCGTTGCGTCAAGAATGCCGCCAACGGCGCCGAGGCAAGATAACAAAATCAACACCAGGGTCGTTTGCGGTCGAGTTTTGCGGCGAGGGTGTCTCTGGCGATCTTGACATCTTCTTCGACCTGAAAGTCGAACATGCCCACGCAGATAAAGTCGCATCCGCTCTCAAAGGCGTACTTGATTCCCTCGCGCGGCGGGATGGCGCCTGCGCCTAAGATCTTGTAGCCGATCCAGGGCTTTTTGACCTTCGACATGAACTCGACGGTGATCTCCGGCGTCTCCGCCCAGACGCTGTCGTTTCGAGGCATGGGTCCCGCCGACCAGTAGTTTTTGGAGTTGATCGTCTTCATGTAGAAATCGACATCGAGCCCGGCTTCCTCGCAGGCGATGGGCACATGAATGGAATGGCCGCCGACGCCCGCCGGCAGACCGTTTTTCTTAATGATTTCCAAGGCCTTTGCAATGAGGTCGAGGCGGTTCTTCGATACGAGCTTGTCTGCGACCCCGCCGTGGATATAGGCGGCCGCGGCGCCGTTGTCGATCGCTCTCCGGATGTCGACGGCGACATCATCCTCGGTCATCTTGCACTGCGCCAACCAGTGGAACTTGCCGCCGTATTCGGCGCGGTAGGTCTTGACCAGCCGAATGACCTGTTCGTCGATGCGGAGGATCATCGCGTTTAGCCCCTGCTGCTCACAGAGCTGCCACGTTTCGTAGATCTTTTCATCGGTGAAATACTGCCGCAACAGCGCAGAAACATAGATCAAATCGCGACTGTGGGCAAAGCCGCTGGTGAGATTGCCGCCGCATATCAGCCGGGTCAGCGTAAGGTCGCCGATCTTGCCGACGGAAAAGGCCTTGGGATTAACGTCGGCCTTTGGCGTTTTGACGCCGGAGGTTGTTTTCTGCGCCAGCAGCACTTTTTCCTCAAAATTAAACGCCAAAGCCGCACCCGCCGAGGCGGCAACGGATTTGCCAAGAAACGAACGACGATCCAGTTTGCCAGACATCACAGGTCTCCTTGTATATCGTTATGCCATCACGAAAACCATTATATCGAACCAGACGCCGGAAAGACAGCGGCCAAAAAAACTATCTACAGGCATTGGCTTATAGAACGTCACCACCAGTGCACCGGGCCTGTACGCCGCACCTGCATATCCTCGAAATCCCGCCAGTCAACGTGGCCGTCACAGTAAAGAATATTGCCTCCCACAGGCCGGTCGCGGCCGTTGACATGACTGGTCGGGTCAGGAATGCCCCACCTGCCCCACGAGCCGCCGTGAACATCTACAAAACTGGCGGCAGCAGGATCGGTCCCGGTGCTCAGCGTCGCATCCGTCACAAGATCCCAGCTTCCCAGACTTGGAACATCATTTAGATTTCTCACCCAGTCACGTTGCGGTGTACCACTCGCCTGCCAGGACCGGGGGTTTTCAAAATCCATCATCCAGAAATAACCCGTAACACGAAAATTCGACCTGCGACCGGTAATATCGGTTGGCTCGGGAATTTCAACCGTCGTGTTCTGCGTAAATTGCCACATTCGCGGATCATCCGCTTTTTTCGTCTTTTCCGACGGGCAGTAAAACGTACGCTTGTCGCCGCCGGAATCCAGGATAATATCAGTAGTCCAGTACGAAATATCCCACATCCACCCGCCGGACTGATTCATGGGAAGCTTGCCGTTGTACTCCTCTGCATATATACGCAGACCCATACCGATCTGTCTGAGGTTATTTCTGCACAACAACTTCCGAGCCGATTCCTTTGCCGTACGCAGTGCAGGCGTAATAATCGCCAATAGCAATGCAATAATTGCAATCACAACGCCCCTGACAACAATATCCCGCAGGAGTTGCCATCCGAAATTTACCACATACAGTTTACAGACACAGTCCTGCAAACTTCAAATTTCAGAATACCAGAATCTCATCTGAGTTTCAATATTCCTTTGGGAAGTTGAATGGGGAGCAGGCGGACATTGCAGAAGGTCTTCTTGCTGTGCGCCAGTGACCGGTTGTTTAGTTCCAGCAGGCTTCGGCGATATCGAGTCCACAGTTTAGCCATGTCTGTCCGATTGTCGATAGGTCTCGAAGGTCGGTGCGACAGTCGCCGTTGGTGTCGCCGGCGGGTTTGATATCGCATCGCGCCACCTCCGGGCCGGACAGTTCGACGGCATAGATGTTATAGATGTCGGGGAAATCGGGGTATTCGTCCCGATTGTCCTGCCAGACCACGAGGTTTCCGCTGACGGCGGGATTCTTCTGGTCGGCATCGTTGTCGGTGATTTGAAACTCCTGTCCCGTTGTCAGGTTGTAGCCGTAAATATCCCAATTACCGTTTCGTTTGTCCTGCCAGACGATGAGATTGTCGCCAACATCCGGATTGGTCTGAGACAAGACGGTCTGCGATACCGATACCGGAAACTCGATGGGCCAATCGACGTCGGAAATGTCGGCCGCCCAGATGTCCCAGTAGTCTCCGTCCTGTTCCCGCCACACAACGATATCGCCCCAGACGGCGGGAACTTCCTTGTCGGATTCGGTATATGAAACCACGTTCTCAATCGGATTATTCTGACGCCATATATCGGCGGAGAGAATATCCCAGTTGTGGTTGTCGTCGTTGTAATAATCATCCTGCCAGACAACGGTATTCCTGTAAATCGCCGGTTGCTCCTGGCGAAGGGCCTCAAGGGCGGTGACCCAGAAATATGCCGCTTCGGGTGTTTCCTGGTCGGCCCCGCTGATCAGTGCGGTAACATCAGCCCCCGCAATATCAAAGGCGCCCCACGAGTCATCCTGCCAGACGACAGTGTTGCCGCTGATCGCGGGATTTCGCTGGTTGCCGCTGAGATAACCGACATAATGAAGGATCGGATCGGCGGGGTCCGTGATATCGGTCAGGAGAAAATCCCAGTCGGCTTCGGTATTATCCTCCCAGACAACGCTGTTTCCATATATAGCGGGACATTGCTGGTCGTATTCCCAGGGCGTGATATCAGTTGCCGTGATCGGCTCGGCACCAAGATCAGTCAGGTATATGTCCCAGGCCCAGACGCCCTCATACTCAACGAGTTGCTGCCAGACGATTTTTTCGCCGTGGACGTCGGGCTTTTCCTGGTTGTCAAGGGAAGGCGAAACGGCAAACTCCTGCCAGTCGCCTGCCAAAACCGGAGATGCAAATATGACAACAACCAAAGACAGTGTAAACCGAATCAAAATAGAGGGCTTCATTATCCCTTCTCCGAAAATAATCTGTTGAACGGGAATTATATCAGGAAACATGTCGTTATGCCAGCAAAAAAAGCCTCATGTGCTCACTTCTCCGGTAAAACGCCCGAAAATACTGCCTTGAACCCGTATCATTGCCAATCAGTTGTCATCTTTTATTGTCGCTCCGTTTACAGTCAATTGAACGGTCTCTTCGGCGTCCGGCATGCTCTCTTTGTCGGCTGCCGCGGCTGCGGCTTCGTCGGCCTTGATCTTCTCTAACAGCTTGATCAGGATCATTGAGGGCGCCTCGGCGATATCCAGATCAAGAGCCTTGTGGAGCGGAGTTATAGCCTCATCCAGCCGCCCGGCGCCGAGAAGCTGATAACCCAGAAGCAACTGGTAATCGCCATTGTCAGCTTCCAGGCCCGCCTTTATGGCCAATTGGTCAATCTGCTGGTTCAGGACCTTTTCGTCCTGGTAGAGGCCTCGGGGGTAATAGACAGTCTGCTGGGCCTCATCTTCGGGCTGATTCTCAAGCGTCCTTCGAAGGACCGCCGCCGCAGAGTCGTAATCGCCGCTGGCGAAAAGGGCCTGGGAATAGGCAAACGGCAAAATGACATCTTCGGGATCGAGGATCATGGCGACGCGGAGCTTGAAGACGGCCTGTTCATAGTTGCCCTGTGCGAAAAGTTCGACCGCCTGATCGAAGCAGGTGTCAGCGGTCGTCTCCGCTGCCGGGCTGTCATCGGCCTGGGCTGCCGCCTCCTGTCGCATTCTCTCACGAACGTCGCTGAAGTCATCGTATTCACCGGTTGGGTAGGCAGTCTGGGTGCTGTATTGAGCCTCTGTCGTATAGGTATTGTAAGTATTATATGTGTTGTACGTATCGTACGTACCGTAAGTATCGTAACCGATGGGATTGTAAACCGCGTACGAGCCGTACCATCGATACGGATGACAGCCGTACCAGTAGTAACGTCGGTATCTGTAGGAGCTGGGCCAGTAGCCGCCAAGACTGCAGAATACGTACCTGCGGTGGTAGCTCGGATAGAAGTACGAAATCCCGTAATAATGATGACGCGGACCGTAGCCAAAGCTTACAACTCGACCGCAACTGGAGCTGGACCATCTAAGCGCCCAAAATCCGCCGCAATCATACCAGTGCCGATCGTGCCCGAAGCTGGAGTATCGCAGCCTGGTGTAGCGTCTACCGACACCATACGGCGTGGGGTATGAGGCGGTGGCGTTGCTGTTGATATAAACATTGTTGTTGCTGCCGTTGATATTTACCCGCGAGCTTTCGGTGCTGCGATGCTTTCGCGTGACAGATCGAGCGCCGTCTGTCTGCTCGCCTGCCGGTTGGCTGTCGCCCCTGGAGCTTCGTGTGAGTTCGCCGGCTTCTTTCCGCACAAAATCCCTTCGGTCGCCGGCAGTATTTCTCTCCCTGAGCATGGTCTTTGTTTGCGTCCTGTCGGCAATGCCCAAAGTACCGCTGTTGCGGGCAATTCCATTCCTGTTGTCCGGTCTTGCAGCTTGCCGCGTGCCGTCAAGCCTCTTGCCGCCCGGAGTAGTCCGACTGCCATCTGGCCTGTCCGATGCTCCGGGAGAAGACGCAACACGGTGTGAAGTGGCAGTGCCTTTACTCATTGTCTTGCTCCCGACTCCGATCCTGCCGAGACGCTCCGAGATGCCGCTCTTTTTCGATCTGTCGCCGATAGTCGTAGCTGTTCGCCCCGAAGAAATGCGCGCCGGTGCAATGGTCTTGCCCGCAGGCCGTACAGACGACTGGGTGCGAGCCGCTGACGGTTGAGTCTTTTTCGCGACAGCGACAGTCTTGCCCGCAGAGCCCCCTTTGGACAACCGCGCCGACGCCGGCTTCGTTCCAACGGACGGCAGTTTGCCGGTGATAGAGGGTGTGGGCCTGTTCGCAGCATTGCCGACAGTTTCACGCGAAGTTATGGGTTTAACTTGAAGGGGTGAAGTGCCCGGGTTCCTCGGCGTGCTCGCTGTTGCCTTTCGTGCCGTCGTCGGCCTGCTGCCGATCGGGACGACTACTCGCGGTTTTCGAGACGGCACACTTGGGGTTTTCCCCGAAACTGTCGACCTGCTTTGAACAGGCCCGGCTGCTGCTTGTCTTGACGCACTGCCTTTCGTCGAAGACGGTGCTCTTATTATCGTAGGAGTCCTTGTGGGTTTGGCTGGAGTGATAGTAACCTTTCGCGACAGACTCGACGGCTGGATCCTCGCCGGCGAAGAAGGCACGATGGTCTTCGGGCGAGCCGAAGAGACGGTTCTCGGCCTGGTCCCGATCGGCGATGCTATTGACGATCTCGACGTAATACTGCCGCTGGACGATTTCGATCTTGCAGGTGTTGCGGGCTTTGCAGGGGTGCTTCGGCCCGGAGTAATCACCGCTTGCCGACGCGAACTGCTGCTGCTTGTGGGCTGGCTTGCAGACGTACTTCTCATTGGCGTAATGACCATAGAACGACGTGTGCTGGTAACCGTCGGACGACTACTCGATCTACTGACCGTCGGCCGGCTGACAGATGAGCTTCTGCCCGCACTGGGCGTACTTGAACTGCTCTTTCTCATGGGCGTGATGACAGTTCTTCGTTGTGAAGTCAACGGACGTGTCACGCTGCGTTTGGCAACTTCAACAGAGCGTTTGACGGGTCGAGAGAAAGACGGTCGCGAGGTAGAAACCCTGGGCGCTGACCTGGGCGCAGGTGCGGACCTGACGGTTCTCGGAGGCGAAGCCGGTCGAGAGGGTGAAACCCTTGGCGCCGGCCTCGGCGCGGGTTTTGGTGCAGGTCTTGGCGCGGGCCTTGGCGCCGGTCTCGCTGCCGGACGTGGCGCAGGCCTCGGTGCAGGATGTGGCGCCGGTCTGCTTGCTGGCCTTGACGACGCCCTTGGCGCCGGTCGCGATGCGCGCGACGGAGCAGATCTCGCCGGGGAGGCGGGTCGCGACTTTGGCGCGGCTCTCCTGGCGGGTGCTGATTTGGCGGAAGGTCCCGACGACTTGCTTCTTGGCGGCGCGGCCTTGCCTAACGCCGGACCAAAGGTAATCATTGCCGTTAATAGCACTGCCAACAGCGTTTTTTCTATTTGTCTCGTTAACATTTTTCTCTCCTTGTCATCTATAACGATTATGACGACTATTACTTCTCTTACTAAATACTACGCCACGAACAACCAAAAGTCAAGTGTTTTTTTCATTTTTGTCAAATTTTTTTTGCTTTTCCGTGTCAATTGCCCTAAACATTTGTTCCGATAAGGCTTACATAAGGCCTGTAGACAGAATTAAGCCGAAAATATTGACAATTTAGTTTGCTCATTTTTGCATAGAGGGTATAATTTCGCATATAAGACATGAAAAACAGGATTTGAGACATGGCAGCAAAACTTCGAAATCCATTGGCACAGGCTCTCGGCGTGGTTCTGCAGAGCACTCGCGACAAGATGGGCGGGATTTCTTCGTCCGATATTGCCACCTCCCTGGGTCTGGCGGCCTCGCACTACCGAATGGTCGAAGCCGGTTCCGCCGTGCTTCAGCCGTCGCGTGCGATTCGGATCGTGCAGACCTTCGAAACGATTGAGTTTGTGCCGCTGTGCCAGGTGCTTGTGGCGATCCAGTTGGTGGACTCCGCCAGGCAATCGACCAGCGAGATGCAGGCGGTAGCCGAGTTGCTGAGGGAAGCCAATCCGGCGATGGGGGCGCTGCTGGAGAAGTTCGACGATTTATGGCCGATAGTCGATACCGCCGAGCCCGCCGAAGTAGCGCGGAAGATTGCGGCGATTGGCATCGACAAGGAGCTGTGCTCGTTCCTGACTACCGAGCCCGCCACTCTGACGGCCGAGCAGATAAGCGATTTTATGACGCCGACATACGAGCACCCTATTTCGGGTCAGTTGTATGACAAGATCGGAAACATCCTCCAGGGCGTAGCGCCGTTTTACCTGGACACCGTGCTCCAGCTTATTGATAATCTGAAGAATATAACGCCTCGCGTTACGCCGGAGGAATTAGCCCGGTGGGAAGCAATGCACAAGAACCGGATTCTGTATATCATCGGAGTTGTGCGAAAGCCCGAGGTCATACTTGATGTGGACACGTTCGATTATACGTTCCTCTGGCAGGAGAACTTCCGCAAGATGGTGCTGATTCATCGGGACAGGCCCGCGGCCCAGACCGATTCCATTGTGATGCAAATTGCCCGCCGTCTCAGGGCCAAGTTTGAAAATGAGCGGGCAAAATACGAACAACTGCTCAGGAATTTCGACGAGGTTGTCGACGGAAAACTTGCCGTGCGGCTCGCCGAGGAATTGGGTGATCGAATAGACCGGATACTCCTGCACGGAAACATGGCGATGAACAACCTGTGGCTGTACATCATGACAACGGGCTATGTGGTGCCGTTTATCGATGATGCCGAGACCGGCGGCGCCAAAGCCGATGTCTACGGCACGAGCCTTGCGTACGATGAAACGTGTGAAAAACTGGTGCATATAAGGGAATTGCTCAACGATGTCGGACTCAAACTCGGATAAACAGAATTTGCCCGCGGTCAGGATAGTGACCATTACGCCGGAGATTTCCGAGCAAGAACTGTTTTCTCACAGGCGATGCTACATGGGAATCAGTCTGGACAACCCGGTTTTTGAAGGCCGGAGTCTGCAAGCCCTGCTGAATTGGGCAACCGAACGATTCGATCATTGCCTGGTTGTAACGGGCGACTATCTTCGACGACACAACGAGCTTATCCTCAACGGCCTGGACGACGAGCGCGCCGTTGCGATGGCGCTGGCATCGGGAGATGAGTTTATTGAAAAAACGCGGCATATCTTCACCGGAATGGACGGCGACAAGATCGAACTGATACGCTGGCGTGATTGTCTGGCGTTTGTCGAATACCAGCATTCCAGGGCGGCGCTGGATAAGCTGTTTGCAGCGAACGAAGCGTTCCGAAAGGCGGTCGGCAAGGACGCGGTGGGCTTTGTGGAACGCCAGAAGGATCGCAATCGTTCGCTGGCCGTGGACGAAAACAGGGCGATTGAAATATCGTGCGAGTACCTTCTCGAAGAGATCGCGGTCTTTTCGGCGCTGTCGGAGCGGGGTTGGAATGTCGAGCTTTATCCCGGTCCCGAACTGCACGTGCTTGCGGCTGTCGCGGCCGGGCGGTTTGGCGATATTACCCCGGGTCTCAAAGACAGGATCAACGTTGAATTAGGCTGCGGTGCAGATAAGGCCCGGACGCAATGAGCATCATTGTAATATGCGCACTTCTGTTTGCATTTGTTGTTTACATCGCCGTTGGCCTGTCGGTCGGCAGGCGAACAAAGGGCATCGCCGATATGCTGCCCCTGGGATTCGATAAGCAGGCCCGCGTCAAAAACTCCGCCGAATTCTCCGCAAGCACGGTTGCCACCACCATTTCTCTGGCGACTGTGATCATGGCCTTCTTCAACCTCGCTCAAAGTGTAGGCCTCTGGCTCTTCTGGACCGTAATCACCACGACCCTGGGGCTCCTCGTCGTCCGACTCTTTGCAAAAAAAATATGGCAGAGACTGTCCGTCTATGACCATCGCCCCACACTGTATGAGTTTCTGGGCAATGAATACGATTCACGGGTACTGGCCTATGTCGGAGCCGTCTGCACAAGCCTGATCTTCATGGGTGCATTCGCGGTCGAACTCATCGTCGGCTCAAAGCTCTTTGCCCAGCTCGTGCCCGCCGTACCGCCCTGGGTAGTAGTCATTGTGTTGTCGGTGGTGGCTTTTTCATATACCGCTGTCGGAGGTTTTCGTGCGGTAATCGTAACCGACCGGATACAAATGATCTCGATATGGCTGCTGCTCCTTGCCCTGCCGGTGTTTTATGTGTTTTATATCGCCGGCCACGGCGGCTGGACCGAGAATTTCGCTAAGATACCGGCCGGCACATTAAAGCTTGAATTAAAAGAGATACCCATTGCTTTCATCCTGGGCATCTTCGTGATGAACACGATGAGTTACGTCTCGGACATGAGTATATGGCAGAGAATCGCTGCGGCGAAACAAACCAGGACGGTTACCAAGGGACTGTGGTCCAGCGTCTTAGGCTCGGCTGCAACGTGGTCGCTGTTCGTTGTCCTTGCCTGCATGGTTTTTATGATTGTCACACCAAAGGAAGAAACCAACCCCTTGCTTTCGCTTCTTGAAGTCATAAGAGACACCGCCGGCGTCTTGCCCGGCGCGGTCTTGTTTGTCGTTTGCCTGGGCCTCTACGGCGCTATGCTCTCGACCGCCTCGACTCAATTGATCGCAGTATCTCATACGCTCTATGAAGATGTGTTTGCCCATATAAGAAAACATCCGTTGGCCGAGCGGCTGACGTTGAAAAGTGAACTGACCGTCTCGCGTTCCATACTTGTCATCGCAGCGATATTTTCGACCATATTGGTTCAACTGCTTTCTCTTGTGGGCTTTTCCATTGTGGACATGGTCTTTGCAATCTACGGCGCGCAGGTGGGGCTCTGTCCGCTTGTGATTGCAGCGTTGCTGTTACCGAAGAACAAGCTCAAAGGCATGTCCGCATGGGCCGCTGTCGCGCTGTCGGCGGGGTTCATTGCCGGATGGGAGGCCGCTTTGTTAGGACGCTTTACGGGAAACCAGAGTCTCGTTTTCCTGGCGCCGGTCTTCAGCCTGATTGTCTCGTCGGCCTTTCTGTGTGTGGGTCTTCTCGTCCGAAGCAGCGAGGCCAAAGACCAATCATGAACTGGACGCTGATAAAAGCTGTGATCAAGGCAAGAAGGCACGGTCTGCTGCGCCTTGTTCCCGCGACGGAAGCAACCCGTCTGGACTGCCTCAAGGAAGCATGCGGCAAATGCTGTATGAATCTCGGCTCGCCGGTCGTTACGCCCGCCGAGAGCGAACACATCGACGAGCAGTTCATCGACAGCAAAGACGGGGCAATGTTCATCAAGTCAAAAAACAGCGTATGCTGCCTTCTGGATGAGGGCCTGTGCACGATATACGCAAACCGACCCCGCGGGTGCATCGAATACCCCTGGTACAATATCGGCGGCAGGCTGTACTACGATTCGGGCTGCCCCGGCATCAAGCACGACACAGACCAGCGTCCCAACCCCAAAGACATCCAGCCCTTTGAGAATTTTTTCGCCGGCGCCCCAAAGCCTGTCGTATGGCTCATCAAAAAGATCTGTATTCGGCAACTGTAGGGCGCCGCTTGCCCCGCCGATCAATGAGTTGCAGCCCCGGATACCACAGGCAGCATGTCTGCCGCTGCGTGCGGCCTGCCGAGCGCCTGGAAGAGGTCCATGGCGTGCTCCTGCTCGACCGAGAGAATATTCCTCAAGTGCTGCACATACTGTATGCCGGCGGAGTATTCCAATTCGAGATACTTGTTCAACAGTTCCACAAGTTTCCGTATCGTAACTGCCATGAGTGTACCTCCAGAGAGATTCGTAATAGAGCCGGCCGGAAGCCGACCCGGACGCAAACGCGCCGGACCGGCCCCGACCATATTATCCTGCACTGCAGGTCAAATCCGATCACAGGGGCTCGGCTGCACATTCAAGTTCCGTGCCCGTTGCGGTCTTCTATAAGAGTGCCGGGGCCGCCCCCCGCAGCCCCGAACACTCGACCTTTAACAAGGTTGTTTCTTTCAGGCCCGAGCACCCGCATTCAATTTCTGCGAAGGCTCATCTGGCCGTGAATGTCTGGCACATCGGCTCGTTATCCTGGTAACCAACGGAGATTTCGTTAGCCTGACATTCCAGGGCGCTGTTATGAACGCATACAGCGACTTTGCAGGCGCCCACCTTCGCGCAGCAGGAAGCCTCGCCCCCGTGCATGGTCGAATGGCAGAAGGTATCGCAGCGAGGCGTTGCCTCGTCCCCGATTGTAATCGCCGGCGTATGGCAGGCGCTTTCGATATTGTAAGCGCAGTCGGTTACGTCACATATCTTCACTTTTGACATTTCCATAATTACTTCTCCTGTTGAATCAATATAAAGTTCATGCCCCCAAAAAGCATGAGTCAATACTTCGACTTCACCGTTCGTGTCGGCATGCCCGGGGCATCTCTTAAATAGCAATTTGCTATTTTCACAAAACACGCGGGAATTTAGCGCCCCAAAGGGTATGCTTGCAGAATAAAGCCGGATCGGTTAAGCTGGATAGTGTCCGATACAATTTATACGGCATTTAATGGAAAGGAGAATTACTCATGAAAAGAATAGTTTTTCCGTTGGCGTGTTTATTGCTGTATGCGACGGTGGTGGCGGACAGTTCCGACGATACTCTGTCGTTCTTTCTGTCAAAGTCCGAACTTGTTGTCGTGGGAAAGATCGCTTCGGAGCCGATGGGCGTGTATAGTGAGGCGGGCGTGCCGAACTATATTTGCGCTTTCGAGATTTCCGAAGTGCTCAAAGGCGGGCCGCCAAAAACAACGAAGATCGACGACTCGATTGCAGGAAAGATACCCGCCATATACGCCGAATTCTTCATGGACAAGACCATTTACATGGCCGGAACCATGAACTACCGCGGCAAAGATTATCCCTTCATTCTCATCCAACACAAGGGCAACCCGCACATCGCCTGGTTCAGAGAACGCGACGGCAACCCAATGGGCGACGCCGAGTCCTTCAATGTCATGCTCACCGTTGCAAAGGACCCGAAAAACGACCTCCTGTTCATCGGAGGCGATTTCAACAACCAGCCGTTTACGGCATACGAGCGAGAATAGATATTTATCACAGGAGAACGGACATGAAATTCAATCGACGAAGTCTAATCAAATCGACATTTGCAGCGGGGGCGGTCGGGACGTTTGCCGGGTGCCTGCCTGCCGAGCAGCAACAAAAGGTCGTAAACGGCGACGTGCTGGACAAGGCTGTCGCCGCGCCGATACTGAAACTGGAGGGTATTACCTCGCCCGTCAAGATCGCCTCGATTGAGCTGCTGCAAAAAGACGGCAACCACTTTGTCCGCGCCCGCTCCACCGACGGCGCACAGGGCGTATCCGTCACCAACAGCAAGGCGGCGCATCTTTATCCGATCCTCGACAAGCTGGTCATTCCGTGTTTCATCGGCAAGGACGCTCGCGACCTGGAAAAGCTCGTCGATAGCGTCTACCTCTACAAGAGCAACTACAAAATGTCAAACCTCGCCCTGTGGTGCCCATTGGCCTGGGTGGAGTTCAGTCTGTTGGACATGTTGGGCAAGATCGCCGACAAGCCCGTCGGCGAACTGTTCGGCGGTGTCGTCCGCCGCGAGATTGCGATATATCGCGCCAGCGGCAACCGCGACACCACACCAGCAGAAGAAATAGAAGTTCTGAAAAAACTCATCGACCGCAGCCATGCAAAAGCCGTCAAGTTTAAGGTCGGCGGGCGAATGCGAAACAACGCCGACTCCATACCAGGCCGATCCGAAGGCCTCGTGAAATCAGTGCGAAAAGCCCTAGGCGACGATCTCACCATCTTCGCCGACTCCAACGGCTCCTACGACGCCGCACACGCAATCCGGTTAGGGCGGATGATGGAGGATCACGGCATCGACATGTTCGAAGAGCCCTGCCCGTTCGACTGGCTCGAGGATACCAAAGCCGTTGCCGATGCGCTGTCGATACCCATCTCCGGCGGCGAACAGGAATCGTCCCATCGTCGTTTCCGCTGGATGATCGAAAACGGCGCCCTCCAGATCGTTCAGCCCGACCTGCACTATTACGGCGGCTTCATCCGGTCGACCCGCGTCGCGCGAATGGCGGCCGCGGCCGGCCTTACCGTTGTGCCCCACATGTCAGGCAGCGGAACAGGCTATGTAGACGTGGTCCAGTTTGCATCGTTTACACCCAACATAGGACCGTACCACGAGTACAAGGGCGGAATCGAGAAATCGGGAAAATGGTACGACCCCCCACTCAATTCCGACAACGGCGTCATCACCGCACCCACAGGCCCGGGCATGGGAACAACAATCGGCGACGAGTACCTCGCCAACGCAAAAAAAATTGTCTGATAACACTACTGATATCGCAGACTCCAACACTATCCCTTTCGGCTGCGCCGAAAAGGCTGCCACCGGCGTTTTTTCGATTGCAATGGTACTTTTCTTTTCATGGACGTTAGATACGTACTGGGGCCATCCCACCGAAAGCATGGCAAGAAATGTCGGCTAAAGTATTTTCACCCCGGTTGACGATAAGGCTCCTGAGTCAAACTGGGGGCTGTTTTGAGTTTCAGCCAAATGCAGCATATTTTTCTGGGGGTCGTACAATGTCGCAGTGCAGATCGGTCTTTTACCGCAGTATCCTTCTTGTCGTTATCACGATGGCCGTCGCAGGCTGCGCCAAAACGTATTCGGTAAAAGCTTCAAGTCCCGTCAAGCTCTTTGCCAGGCGCACCGAAACCGCCCTGAACTCGCCACGGCCCAGCGAGCAGACACAGCAGCAACTTCGACTCATGTTCCTCAAAGACGAATATGACAAGGATGCCTCCGCCGTCGTCGAACAATTGTACGAGCAGGTCCGCCATACCAATGATCCGCAATTAATGATCGTAACCGCCGAGTTGGCGCTGCTGGAGGCCCGCAAGCTCCATCGCCGCGACACAGACGCAGCGGTAGCGATGAATCTCATGGCGGCGGCGCTGGCGTATGATTACCTCTTCGGAGCACAGCGGCTGGAACCCGCCGATGCCCTGACGCCGTCGTACCGCTTCATGGCCGACATCTACAACATGGCGGTCTCCAAACTCGTGGAGAACCGCGCCGCAAAAGAAAGTCCCTGGGTCGACACCGCCGGCGTGGAGATACTGAAAACCTCATACGACCTGAAGATACACAAGACAGGCGGCATGCTGTGGGACCCGACCGTTTTTGACTCGATCGATGCGGTAAACGATATCCAGGTCAAGGGTCTCAGAAACGAATATTTCTCCAAAGGCCTCGGCGCTCCAATGGTCGGACTCATCGACGACCCGCAGACGCGGGGCGAGTTTGGCAGGTATTTTCCGCTAAAAGGCGCCGCCTTTCCCACGACGGCCGTGCTGAACTTCGACAAGCCCACTCACGTCAACAATATGTGGCATCGAAAGGCCGAGCTGACTTTCTACAACTCCGTCCTCACCGAATACACCTTTGTCAACGGCATGAAAGTGCCCCTCGAAGCCGATTACTCCACACCGTTGGGGGTCCTGCTGTCCAAGATTGACTCGCTGGATTTGGGCTTCGAGGCCATGCTGCAAAGCCAAAAACTTGCCACACGCACCGGAATTCACATGCTCCAGGCCTATAATCCCAACAAAATTCCCGTCGTGATGGTCCATGGACTGATGTCCACGCCCGAAACGTGGGTGGATATGTTCAACGACCTCGTGGGCGACCGGCGCATCCGGCGCGACTATCAGTTCTGGTTCTTTATCTATCCAACAGGCCTGCCGATTATCTATTCGGCGTCGATCTTGCGACGCGACCTGCTCGATATGAGGGAACAATTCGATCCGATGTACACCAATCCAAGGTTCGATCACATGGTTGTCATCGGCCACAGCATGGGCGGACTGCTCACGCGACTCATCGCGCAAAACAGCGGCACTTTCTACTGGGACAACGTATTTGCAAAACCCATCGACAAAGTTTCGCTTGGCCAAAGCGACAAGGAGTTCCTCCGCGACATCTTCTTCTTTGAAACCCTCCCCTTTGTCGATCGTGTGGTCTTCATTGCCACGCCGCACCGCGGCAGCAAACTCGCCGACAAATGGTTTGCCAGAATCGGTGCAGGCTTCGTGAGTCTCCCGACCAATATAGAAGATGTCGGCGGCGATATCATGGCGGAAGACGCAGCCGTTCTGGCTTTCGATCCAAAGGACTTTTCCCGTCGCGTGCCCAACAGCATAGATCTGCTTTCGCCGACCTCGCGATTCATCACCACCATGCAGAAAGTCCCTCTCGAGGCGACTATTCCTTATCACTCCATCATCGGCGTAAGAAAAGCAGCCGTCGGTCCGGGCAGTTCAGACGGCGTGGTCGCCTATGAAAGCTCGCATCTTGATTTCACCGCCTCCGAGCGGCTTGTGCCGTCCGGACATTCAGCCCACAGGCATCCGCTGGCGATCGCAGAGGTCAAGCGAATCCTCAGACTCCACGCCGACGAGATAAAGAAAAAGCCGGCCGCTATACACTCCCAGCCGCCGGTTTACAACACCGCCAAAGCCTCCTTCATGGCCCCCTGATCAAAAATCCCACCCCGCCACCAACGCACGTGCCAACAATCTCATAATTAGGAGGTCGGATGGACAGCGAACGAGATCAAACTGAGACAGTCTTAGCTTGGCGTTATTGTCTGCCGGCCTCATCGTTAAAGGACCAGGCAAGGAAGAGGCGCAGCGCACAATGCCATAGGTAGGTTAATGTCTAAAAGTGCGGTATGATACGGTAACGCTGGTGATCAACGGCGAGGTCGTCAACAGGGCGGCCGGATGCGATCTCGAGTCCGGCAGGATATGTTTGACTTCCGAAGGCAATGAGATACACTTTAGAAATGTGGTGGTAACCGCTGTTTTGTCTGAAAAGGTGATACGATGAGAAAGTGCGGTATCTATGGATGGATCTGTTTGGCAATGGTGTTGGCGTCGGGCCGTGCAGGAGCCGTTGACATCATAGCGCATCGGGGCGCTTCATATCTGGCGCCGGAGAATACGCTGGCTTCGGTGATGTTGGGCTGGGACAAAGACGCCGATGTGGAAATTGATGTGTACCTGACGAAGGACAATCGCATCGTTGTGATACACGACAAGTCGACCAAAAGAACCGGCGATAAAGATCTGAAGGTGAGCGAAACGAACCTGGCCGAGCTTCGGAAAGTCGATGTGGGTCGATTCAAGTCAGAGGAGTTTGCCGGCGAGAAGATACCGCTTCTTGACGAAGTTATCGCGACGATTCCTGCGGGACGAAAGCTCTATGTCGAGATCAAATGCGGGCCGGAGATTCTGCCGTTTCTCGAGAAGGTCATAGACGATAGGGGCAAGAGGTCGCAGATTGTCATCATCGCGTTCGATTTTGACACAATTGCAGCGGCAAAGAAGCGGATGCCCGACATCGGCGCGTACTGGCTCAAGGGAACCGACAAGGACAAGGCGACAAACGAGTATATCCCTCACGGAACCGGGCTTGTGGAAAAGGTCCGGTCGCGCGGGCTTGACGGCCTGGATGTGCATTATGCCGGTGTGACGAAGGAATTTTCCGACGCGGTGAAATCGGCGGGTCTGAAGCTTTATGTCTGGACGGTGGACGACCCTGCCGAGGCGGTACGTTTGGCCGATTTGAAGGTCGACGGGATAACGACGAATCGCCCGGAGTGGCTCAGAGAGAGGCCGGAAATGGCGTTGGCTCTTCGAGGAGGAGGGACTGTGGACATGTCAAGAGTCTGGCCTATAGTGTGCCAGTTCGGCATTGGGTTGATTCTGTGCCTGGTCGGGGTATGGTGCGGGTTGCGCGGGGGTTATCTTGACCTGAAGCTGCGCGAGGATCGGCGGTTATTAGTGATACTGGTGGCGGGGTATTTGTTCATGCTGGTTGTGGTGTGTGTCTTTACGTTCCTTGCGCCGAACTGGGGCAATGGGGGTGCGTCATGATTGCGCAGGTGATCGGCGGGAGACTCGACTATGCCGTAATGATAACTTACTTCGTTGCGGTGTTGGGGTTTGGTCTTTATTTCGGCAGGTATACGGCGAGTACGAAGGATTTCTTTTTTGGCGGACAGCGGTTTGCATGGTGGCTGATTGCGTTTTCGTGTGTGGCGACGGTGGTGGGCAGTTACAGCTTTATCAAGTACAGTGCGGCGGGGTTTTCTTACGGGATAAGCAGCACGCAAAGTTATCTTAACGACTGGTTCTGGATGCCGATTTTGGTGTTGGCGTGGATTCCGATTATTTACTACAGGAAGATACTTTCGATTCCGGAGTATATGGAGGCGAGGTTTGACAGGAAGACGCGGATTGCATCGACGTTTATCATTCTGCTTTATATCATTGGGTATATCGGCATAAACCTCATTACGTTGGGCAGGACGCTTCATACGCTTTTGGGGTGGGAGATTATGACCGGCGCCGTGGTGACGGCCGTTGCGGTGGCGTTATATGTGTATGTGGGGGGGCAGACGGCAATCATTATGACCGACCTTATTCAGGGGATCATATTGCTTATCGCCGGATTAGGTCTGTTTGCGGCGGGGATTTATCATTTCGGCGGGTTCGGGGATTTCTGGTCGCTGCTTCCGCGGAGCCATAAGTTTGCGTTTTCGGATTTTAACGGGCCGGCGGAGTTCAGTTTTATCGGGATCTATGTTCAGGATGGATTAGCCAATACCGGTGCGCTGATGCTGATGCATCAGGGATTTATCATGCGGTTTATGTCGCTAAAGAGCGTCAAGGACTCGCGGCGTATGGTGGTCTGCTGGATACTGGTGCTTGCCCCGTTGGCGGCGATTGCGACAAGCTGCGGCGGCTGGATCGCAAGGGCGCTGGTCAACAATGGTGAACTGACGACCGAGCCGGGCGATGCTTTTGTAAACGCGGCGAATTTCCTTTGTGCTCCGGGTGTCTTTGGTTTTGTATTGGCGGCGTTGACGGCAGCGCTTATGAGTACGGCGGATTCTCTTATCAACGCGGTCAGTGCGATATTCGTTAATGACATCTGGAGGCCGTACATAAAGCCGAACCGAAGCGACAAGCATTATCTGCTGGTCGCGCGGATTGCCAGCCTGGGCGCCGCGGGGATGGGACTTGCATTAGTGCCGGTATTCATGAAGGATACGATATACGGGGCGCACGGGATGTTTACCGCCGCGGTTACGCCGCCGGTTCTGGTGGCTATCCTGTTGGGGGTAACGTGGAGGCGGTATACGCCGACAGCGGCGTTTGTGACGATTACCGGTGGAGCGGCGCTTATAGGCGCATCATTTGTCTGGCCGGATATTTTTGTGGGGCCGCTGGATTTCGGGATGGGGCCCAAAAGCTACAAGTTCATGCGGGCTCTTTTCGGCTTGTTAGCTTCCGGTACATTAGGGGTGGCGGTGTCGCTGATCACTAAGCCAAAGCCGATGGCGCAATTGAAAGGGCTTGTTGCAGGCACACAATTGGATGCGATGCGTCAGTTCAAGGGCGGCGAGCCGAATCGCCGCCAGGGAGCGAAGGCTCGGGTGCATGTGAGGGTGGATAAGGATTTGGCGGGTGAAAATATTGTCGTGGTTTCACAGCGTGTGCTGGACGAGATGGCAGCCGAGCCGGGCGATCTTCTGTATGCAAGTCACCTTAGATGGTGGTACGGCGGCCTGCGATCGGTGCACGTTAAGGCGGGCGCACCGTATGAGGCCGAGACTGAAGAAGCAATGCGGATGAGTCCCGAGGATGCAGCAACAGCCCATTTCGTCGAAGGTCAACAAGTCTTGCTTGAGAAGATTATGTAGGATGCAAATGCGAGAAGTGTTGCCGGTGCAGCACACAACGAAATACAAGCTAATGCCAGATTTTTCATTGTCCCGCTCTCAAATAAATCCCCAAGATCCTCTCGTCACAGGGGATTATAGGTAATCTACAGGGTCTGACAAGTTTCTTCTTGTTTTCTTGACTTTCCGCCGGAAAAGGCTATAATCAGGTATGGAATATGATAGTTCCTGTAAGTGGAGGTGTTACTCTTTTGCACAAAACGAGCATGAAAACACTTATGTTTATTCCTCTTCTGTGCATTCTTCTGCTTGCACCAGAGGCCATGCCCGCCCTCTTAGAAGTGACGCAACTTACATTCAAGGGGGAGTAC
>JAGHBX010000416.1 GCA_021160785.1 Planctomycetota bacterium
GCTCATATAACGACACCTTTCTGGAATCGCTGGCCAATCGCGGCGACGGCAGTTATGTGTTTCTCGACTCGGCCCGCCAGGCTAAAAGGGTCTTCGTCGAGCAGTTGGCCGCGACGCTGCATACTGTAGCCAAAGATGCCCGCATTCAGGTCAGCTTCAATCCGGACCGTGTGCGGCGTTACCGGCTGATCGGCTACGAGAACCGGGACATAGAAGACAAGCGTTTCCGCGACGATACCGTCGACGCCGGCGAGGTCGGTGCGGGCCAGTGTTCCACCGCCCTTTACGAATTGGAACTGACAGGACAACCCTCGGCGGATCAACGAGAGGATATGGGAACTGTATTTGTGCGATATCGCCATGCCGACACCGGCCGGATGGAGGAAATATCCTGCCGCCTCAAGAGCACGATTGTGCAAAGACGGAAAGTCGAAAGTTCCCCCCGCTTCTTCCTTGCTGCCGCCGCAGCGCGGTTTGCTGAGATTATGCGTCAATCGGAACACGCACGGCACGGCAGCCTGACGGATGTACTCACCGTCGCAGAGAAGGTCAGCCTGGCTCTTCCGCTGGATCGCGACGTGCGCGAACTGGCCGAACTTATCCGTAAAGCTGAGCACCTTCCCAGATCGCAATAGCCATGTTGTCGGCATTTTACATAACTTTTACATCCTTTCGGCTGGTAAATGACGTACTATAGGGGTAGTGGGTTTTTGCGACTAAACATTCAAACAGTCAGGCACGGAGTGCAGCGAAGCAAATTACGAGAAACAACTAAGACTGTCTTTTGGAGGATAGACCCATGAAATCGAAAATGACGTCCTTGCTGCTGATCTCGATGCTGCCGGCAGCGGTACTACTTGCCAACAAGACGGTATCACCTGCACCCGATCAGTCGGATGGAATTGAAATTGCCGAGTTGGGGGTCGCCTGTCGCATCGATGGTCGGGAACTTGCCGACAAGACGGCGCCGCCTGCACCCGATCAGTCAGATGGAATTGAGATTGCCGAGTTGGGGGTCGCCTGTCGTATCGACGGCCGGGAACTTGCCGTAGGCCTTGACTTTGAAGCGGTAATGAAGCCTGCCCACCGCCGGATGTTGCTGATCCAGGGAGACGTGGTGCTGGAGAAGCTCAACCAAGCAGCCGCCGACTACAAGCTCGACTACGACCGTGAGCAAAAGGCTTACCATGTAGCCTGGCCCAGGGCGGGACGTCATCAAATCAGTGCAACGTTTGTGGCAAAGTCTCAGGTTGATCCCGGCAGCCTCTGGCGAGAGGCGAGCCTCCAGATTCCGTCCGGCCGCATGCGCAAGATTCAGCTTGTAAGTGACAGGCCGGACCTCGAGGTGCAATTGCCGGGCGCCATGCGCATCCAGCGTAAGATCGAACAGGGACAACTGACGATTACCGCCATCCTTGGGCCGCACCAGCCGTTTGTGGTGCGGTGGAAACCCCAGGTGGAATTAGCCGGCGCCAAGCTGGTGCTGTCCAGTCAAGCCAACACAATCGTGGATGTACGGGCCGCCCTGCTGCATGTCGATGCGCTATTCGATTTCCAGATCACGCAGGGCAAGATTGAGACCCTTACATTCGATGTGCCGACCGGTCTGAGCATCACTGCGATTGACGGGGCCTTCATTCGCAATTGGGCGATTATGGACCCCAACGAGGGCGTGCGCAATCTCGTGGTCGAACTTAGCCGACCACAGGAAAAAAACTACCGCCTGCGCATCGGCGCCGAAGCCGGCGTAGGCAAGTTGCCCGCCGAAGTTGAAGTGCCGGCAATCGAGCCTACCGGCGGAATCCGGGCGAGCGGCCACATGGTCGTTGGAACCGACAGCGCCCTGCAATTAGTGGTCTTGCAGTCAACGGGCCTGACTCAAATCGATGCCGCCGCTTTTCCTCGTATCCATGTCGACGGACCGAAGGATCGCCCTATCCCCGAAGGCAAAGCGTTCTTCTACACATATGCGGGCAGCCGCAGCCGACTGAAGCTGTCTGTAGACGATATTGTGCCAAGTTATGATGTGGCCGGGCGATTCGTAACAACAATAAAGGAGGACGACCTTGTTGTCGACGCCGAGTTGGAGTTGGATGTGCGAGACGCGCCAATCCGCCAGCTTGAGATATTAGTGGGCGCAGGCATGGTGGTGGCGTCAGTCGATGGTGATCATGTTGAGGACTATCACCTGTCCGAAGGGCCGAAGGAAAACAAGGGCACAACCGTGCGCGTGGTATTCGCCAGGCCGCTGACAGGGCGCACGCTCATCCGTCTGCGTCTGGAGTTGGGTCGTGGACCGTTGGGGCAACTCCAGACGATCCCGGCTTTGCAGGTGTCCGGCGCCAAAACCCACCGAGGCTATGTCGTCGTTGCCGCCGAAGCCGGAATCGAAATCGACGATCCAGAGGTCGAGAACCTGCGGCAGGTTCATACAGCCTCGGTCCCGCTGCGAGTAGCACAGGCGCAGTTCGCCTATAGATTTCGCCGGCCCGACTGGAGCCTGAGCCTTATGGCCCAAAGAAAGCCTGCCGGGATAAGGGCGGAAGTATTCCATCTTCAATCGGTCGGCGAAGCTATGGCTTACGGCTCGGCGGTGGTCAACTATATCATCACGGGCTCGCCGGTGGACGAATTGCGCTTCAGCCTGCCCAAAAACCTGAAGAACGTGGAATTTGTCGGCAGCGATGTTCGCCGCTGGACACAGCAGGACGGTGTCTGGGTAGTCAAGCTCATGCGTAAAGTTATCGGCGACTACAATCTGGCGGTGACCTACACACAGCAACACGGTCCCAACCGGCCTGTTCAATTAGGCGCGTTGCAATGCCAGGATGTACAGACACAAACGGGCTATGTGGTTGTAACCAGCCACCTGGATCTGAAATTGCAGACAGCCCCGCCGCAGAACGCCGATAGCGAGGGGCTGCTGGCGATTACTATGGATGAACTGCCCGGCGACTATCGCCTGCTGACGAGCAGCCCGATTCTGGCTGCATACAAGTACGTCACCAATCCGCATGTGGCATTGCTGAGTATCGACCCCTACCAGCGGAGCAAACTGCTGCCGGTTATACTCGATATCGTTGCCCATCGGACCAGGCTGGCGGTGCGTCCCGACAGGCGGATCGAATCGGTTACCACCGTCCGCTATAAGGTCAAGAACACGACGGGTCAGTTCCTTTCGTTGACGATGCCGGCGCAAGCGAGCGTCTGGTCGGTATTTTCGGTCGAGCAAAAGGGCCGCGCTGAAGTGAAGACGCGACTGGCGACATCGTATGACGCCGACAGCGGCCAACTGCTCATTCCGCTGAGCCGCAAGACCAACCCCAACGACCCGTCGACGATCGAGCTGGAATATGGCCAGGTTCATGAAGCAGGCCGCTGGTGGCGGCGCCAACTGGACCTGACCGCTCCGCGTTGTACCGTGCCTGTTACCTATGCCGAGTGGCATATCACCGCACCCGATGAGTGGGCGATTGCCGCCGCCGGCGGTAACATGCAGGCGCAGTCCCGGCAGAGGGCTCACGTGGGCCTGGCGCAGGTACTCAAGCGGGTAGGTTGGCTATGGACCAGGTCGTTGGAACGTTGGATGGGCTTGCCGGTGATATGGGCGGCAGGCGCAGCCGTACTGGTATCGATTATTCTATGCACTGTCTTCTTTCGCCGGTGGCTGCCGGACCTGGTTCTGGCAGTGCTGCTGGTTGCGCTCGTCTGGGCGGGGGTGGGAGCAGCGATGTGCGGCCGCATGGAAGAACCTGCACCCGTGACGTCGTTGAGCTTTGCGCAGGCGGTAAATGCCGACCCCGATCGGGCGATCCAGGTCAGTGCCGAACTCGTCCCTGCCTGGCGGCGGAACATCACACTGATGGATATCGTCGTGGTGGGCGTGGTCCTGGCGGCGGCAGCGGCCGCCAGTCTCATCCGACCGAGGTTATCGTTGTTGGCAGCGGCGGCGGCTATAGCTGCTGCGATCTATCTCACAGCTAAGATACCCGTTACCTGGCCGGCACTGAAAGTGCTGATGACATGGGGCGGACCGGCAGCGGTGGGCGCATGGTGTGTCTTTAGCGCATTGAGGAGACGCAATCGCCGGTCGCCGATTCCTGCACAGGCAGCGGCCGTGCCGATGATATTAATGGTCGCGATACTAAGCGTTTCGGGCGGCTGTACGACCGCAAGTCCCGGCGGCAAACCATTAGCCGAGCGTTCGATGGTCGAGAGCGTCGAATGCCTTTTGTCGGCCGGCGCCGATAATATGGAGGTACAGTACAAGCTGCGGATTTCGGCAGATGCACCATCGAGCTTTGCATTACTGGATGAATCGGCTGTTCTGATTTCATCGCCCAAACCCGCTCGACATGTGACCGTGCGCACAGAGAATGGCCGGCACACAATAGCCGTGGACAAGGCGAATGTCTATGACGTGGAGGCGACTTTTCTGGTTCCATTGCCAAAGGCCGGCCCGGACCACCGGCGGCAATTCGATTTGCCCCTGCCGATGGCGTTGACCAATAGCGTCAGCCTCGTGATATCCGATACAAATGTGTTGGTCGACGCCCCGCAGGCGGTTCACCTGACCCGTCGCGTGCAGGAGGATCAGACTTTGGTTGAAGCAATGTTTGCGCCCGGTCAGCCGGCTGTATTCACGTGGCAGCCGAAAGAACGCCAGGCCTCGCAGGAAGAAGTACGCTTCTATGCGCGGGATGTGGCTCTTGCACACGTGGCGTCAGGGTTGCTTGAGGTGTTCCATGCGGTGCATTTGCAGATCGCCCAGGGGCAGGTTGACACGCTCGAGCTGCGCATTGCAGGTGGCGAGACAGTCACTTCCGTCAGCGCCCCGGACATTGGCAGTTGGCGTTTTGACCCGGCGACCCATGAGGTTGAAGTGCGCCTGACCCGGCCGGTGACCGGAGTCTATGAAATAATGCTGGTTACCCAATCGGCCAGTTCCTCGGTGCCCTGGCAAGTGCGACTGGAGCCGCTCGTTGTTCACGATGCCCTCGACCAGCACAGTATCATGGGCCTGGCGGCTGATTCGTCCGTATATGTTCGCCTGGACGAGCGCCCGGCGACCATGAATGCCCGCGATTATATTCGCGATAGCGCCGAACTCATTAAGAAAGTACCGGGCCTTGCCGCTGAGCAGATCACCCAGGCGTTCCGCTTCGACTCTGCCGACAGTGTCGTCACCGGGCAGGTGCTTGCTGTACAGAGTGAGCTGCGCAGCCGGGAAACCGCGAGATTCAATACAGAGGACGACCGGCTGGTCTATAACAGCCAATGGGTCATCGAAATCGCCAAAGCCGGCAGATTCGATGTCGTTTTGCAGATTCCGGAAGGTTATGATATTGACACACTCATCGCCGAGGAAGTCAGCCACTGGGATGAATCGACCGATGCCGGCAAGCGCGACGTGCGCGTTCATTTCAATCGCAAGCTGACCGGTTCGATTCAATTAAAGCTGGCGCTTAGTCAACCTGTCGCACAGATGCCCCAGCGCCTGACCGTACCGCGCGTAATGCTGGCCGATGTACTCAAGCACACGGGGCAACTGGTGATAGGTTCGGAGCAGGGTGTACGCCTGACGGTGGCTTCGCGACAAGGCGTCAGTGAAGTCAATCCCGCCGAACTCGGCGAGGCGGGCCAGGGCCTGCTGGCGTTTAGGTTGCTGCGACCCGATTGGCAGTTGGATCTTCAGACCGAGCTGGTCCAGCCCCGGGTGACAGTCCAGTCTCTGCATGTGGCTAAAGTGACCGACGGCCTGGTGCGCCACGACCACTACCTGCGGTACAAGCTGTTCCATGCCGGCGCCAAAGCTTTTGAGTTGGTCCTGCCTGCCGAAGCAACGGGTGTGACTATTACCGGAGCGGGAATCGCCAGGCGCGAGCAACTGGCACCGGGGGATTGGCGGGTGGAGTTGGCCGACAAAGTATATGATCGCCCTTACCTGCTGCGACTGACCTATGAAACGCAATACAATCAGACCGAGGGTAATGTTCCGCTTACCCCGGTCCACTGCCGGAACGTAGATCTGCAACAGGGCCATACGGTGGTGTTTGCGACCGATCGGATGGAACTGTCAGTCGATTCGACGGATGCATCGCTGCGCACGGCTGAAGCACGAAATATTCCCAAGTACTTCGGCGCCGGCGACCTTTCCGGGGCGGCAATGTGCTACTACAGCGCCTCGCCGGACAATGTACTGACAGTTAAAGCCATGCGCCACGCGGCAGCCGAACAGATTGGCGCCGACGTACGCCGGGCCGAGCTTGCAACCGTAATTACGCCAGGCGGACAGGCGATACACCGGGCAACGCTTACACTTGGCGTGGGCGACCGGCGGCATTTGCAGGTCAGGTTACCGGATAATGGAATTATCTGGTCGCTGTCGGTTGACGGTCAGGCGACTCAGCCGTCCATCCGCAGCGATGCCGAAGGTCAGGATGTGTTACTCGTGCCGCTGCCGCAGCAGACATCCGACGATGCGGTGGTGGACATGGTGTATGTGGCCCAATTGCCATCTGTTCGACCCGGCAGCGGGCCGGGCGACTGGTCCGGCGATCACCGCTTGTCGGGCCCGCGATTTGACCTGCCGCTCAAGAATATCACATGGCAGGTTTATGTACCCGAGGGCTTTAGCTACGACGCCTTTGACGGGACCCTGACCATTAACAGGACTGCGGCAGTTGCCCGGGAGTCTCGTCGTTACAATCTGCAGTCCTACGAGAAGCAAATCATCGAGGATAACATTAGGAATGACCGGTTCGCTCAGCAGCAGCAAGAACTTTCACGCGAGCTGGCCCAGCAGGGTCGCCAGGCTGACGCGCGTCGGGCACTGTCCAAAGGTTATAACTTCTCGCGCGGCAATAAGGCTCTTAACGAAGACATCCGGGTGGACCTCGATAATCTGCTGACGCAACAGGCCAAGGTGGGCCTGGTCAATGCCAGAGGTCGCTTGCGTCAGCAGATCTCCGGCTCACCGGACGACAGCGGCGGCCTGATTGAAGTGGACGGCCAGAGTATCATCTTCAGCCGGCAGCAGGCAGAGCGAATCGAAAGCTCGCTTGGAAAGGCGGACAGTGAGAACCTGGAGTTGATCACGCAGCGGATTATCCAAACTCAGGCGGCGGCGGAAGGTTCCGTCGCCCAACTGCAGATTGCCATGCCTTTCAGTGGCAAGATGATGCGTTTTGACAGCCCGTTGCAGGTTGAACCGGAGGCTGCAATGACAGTGTCGTTTCGAGCCAGGCGGCAAAGAATACGGCAACTCGATCCCGGTGTCTACTATGGCGCGGGCCTCTTCGCAGGCCTGCTTGCTGTCGGCGGCATGGGCAGCTTTGTTCACCGCCGCTGGAACCTTCTACACGAGATCCTCACACCGGCCCCTCGTCCTGCACTGCCGCCCGAACCTGTAGAACCGCACGATCTGGATGAGCCCAACGACCAGGTTTCAGCCGATGAGCTAATCTGAACTTTTGGGTGCAAAATGAGAGAGAATGATGACCCCGGTGATAGTCGCACGTTATGGTTCCTCTCACGGTTAGTGGAAGACTGTTTCTTGTTTGCTCTTTCGTATTTCGACTTCCACCTGGCGGATTCTGTCGTATAGTTCGGGGAGGCGTTCTATGAGGCTTATGGATTTGAGGGCTTCTCTGCGGTCTGTTGCGGGGCAGCCTAAGACTTTTTTGCCGGGCGGGATGTCTCTCATGATTCCGGCTTTTCCTGCGATCATGGATTTGTTTCCTATGGTGATGTGATCACTGACTCCTACGTGGCCGCCTATGACGACTCCATCGCCAATTGTGCAGCTTCCGCCGATTCCTGTCATTGCTGCGATGAGACAGCATCTGCCTATTACGGTGTTATGGCCGATCTGCACGAGGTTGTCTATCTTGGTTCCCGCTCCGATTCTTGTTGCGTCAAATTTTGCCCTGTCTACGCAGGTGTTTGCTCCTATTTCGACAAAATCCTCTATTACAACAGTGCCGATATGGGGTATGAGGTTATGGCTGTCATCATAATAGTAATAGCCGAATCCAGATGAGCCGATTACTACCCCCGCCTGGAGGATTACCTGGTTTCCGATATGGCAGTCATGGTAAATCGATACGTTTGAGTCGATTCTGCAATTGGCGCCGATTATTGTGTTGCGCCCAATTTTGCAGCCTGCGGCTATGATTGTGTTGTCGCCAATTTTGCAGTTTTCTTCGATTGCCACATAAGGTTCGAGTGTGATATTCCGGCCGAGTGAGACGTTGTTTCCTGTTTTTGCAGAAGGATCGATATATCCCTTTTTCGGATAAATGGGCGGTTTGAACAGCTTAAGGGTGCAAATGAGGGACTTGTGAACGTTTGGAACGATTATCTGCGGGATATGCAGATCTTCCACAAACTGATTTACGATTACCGCGGTAGCTTCTGATTTGTAAAGCAGCGCCCGGCTCCTTTCTTCTGTTGCAAAGGTGATTTGATGCATTGTGGCTGATTCAATGCCTGAGACGCCGGAAATGATGCTTTCGGTGCAACCTGCGATTCTTGCGCCGAGTTTGGCGGCGAGACGTCCTGTTGTGATCTGCATTTTAGGTCCCCCATGAATAGCACGGTCAATATCGTTTTTTAGCCGGCAAGTATAAAGCGTTTCCTTGAAACTTTCTTTCAGATGTCCATGTCCGATTGAAAAGTTTATGAGCTACACATTACCGACATGAAGATTTTATCTGATTGTTGCGCCTGTGTCGAGAAAATTTTTGATTCTTTTGGAAAATAACTGTTGACATTGGGATTAAGCAGGATAAAGTTCAAGCAGGTTCGAGATCATAGTCGATAAATATTGCTGTGTAGATTATGATTTTGCATTATCGTTCGGGGCGGTTGCAGTTACTTGTCTTGTCTGATTTTCTTATTGGTCGGATATTGAGCTAATTCGCGAGCATTACTGTTCAGGGGGAACTGTATGTGCAACGGAACGCGTACGCATAGTAAAGGTGAATTTTGGGCTGACTTTCTGCTTTATTTCAGTGCTTTCTTTATTCTGTTCTTTGCGCTGGGTGATCGTGGTTTATGGGCGGCGGAGGGGCGTTGGGCCCAGATAACCCGCGAGATGCTTTTGACAAAGGATTTTTTCCATCCGACGATCGGGGGCAGCCTTATTTCGATAAACCTCTATTGACTTACTGGCTGATCGCGTGTGTGTCGTTTATTACGAGGAGCCTGAACGAATGGGTGGTTCGTTTTCCGAGCGCAATCTCCGGCGTTCTTGCGATCTGGGCGACCAGGAGTATCGGGGCCCGCCTGTGGTCTGCGAAGGTCGGAAGGGCTGCCGGGTGGATGCTTCTGACGAGCTACGGTTTTCTGTTCTGGTCCAGGACCGGTACTGCTGAAGCGGAGAATCTTGCGGCGGTAATCATGGCGGTGGCGTGGTACTGGTATCGGCGGGACAGGGCTGGTTTTGTTACGTTTTTGGTTTTCTATGCGATTATATTTCTCGGTGCTCTTACCAAGGGATTAACTGCGGTTATTGTTCCTGTGTTGGCGGTCTTGCCGGATCTTATGGTAAACAGGAGGTGGCGCGCTCTGTTAGCACCGAGCCATTTTCTTGCTTTATTCATTGCGATTTCATTGTATTTGAGTCCTTTTGTTTATGCTTCGATGACAAACACGGCGAGCTATCAGATGGACGGTTTGTCGCTGGTGATCGGAGTATCGGCATTGACAGTAAAATTGATCGCCGACAAACGTTTAGCTCTTCGTCATTTCGAATCGAATGAGTATGCGTCCGTCTTATCCTGCATTATGGTTGCGGCGATTATTTTTGGGGGATACTTTTGTTGGCAGCAGACGATCCTCGGTGATTGGCGAACGGAGCGTCCTTTTGTTCGGAAGCTGGAGGAAAAAGTCCCCGGCTGGGAGCCCGAGAGGATAGCTTCGTTTCGGCGCAACGATCCTACTTTGCATTTTTACCTTAATGCCGCCCCTGACATGAGCGAGGAGGTCAGGAGTTGGGATTCGGAATCTTCCCGCAAGAGAAAATGGGTGGCGTGGATGCTGAAGAAGCCTGTCGCCAGACAGGAATAATTGGATAAGGAGCAAGAATGCCAGCGATAACAGGTTGTCGGTTTCTACCGTTTTGCCCGGAGCACGACGGAAGTCGAGGTCAGGCACACCGACCGCGCCGGCGGTGATTCCAAGTACGGTTTGTGGAAGCTGGTGAATCTCCAGTTCGATCTTTTGACGAGTATGACAACGTTTCCTTTGCGATTGATGAGTGTACTCGGCGCTGCCGTTTCATTTATCGGTGTTGGTTTCGGTGCTTTTCTTATTATGAGAATGATTTATGGAGCGGGGTGGGCCGCCGAAGGGGTTTTTACATTGTTTGCATTTCTGTTTATTCTTATAGGAGCACAGTTTATTGCGATGGGGGTTCTTGGAGAGTATATCGGAAGGATTTATTATGACGTCAGGGGGCGGCATCGATACTTCTGGATGAGGCGTTGCCGCAACCAAAGGATAATACAGCCCGACGGGTTGTGCAGGATCATTCCCAGGGCACTTATTATCGAGGACGTCGTCCTGAGGACGGGGAAATTGACTGGAGATGCAGCGCAAGGGAGGTCAGGAATCTTGTTCGCGCGGTTACTCGGCCGTACCCGGGGGCCTTTAGCTATAAGGCGAATCAAAAGTGTATCTTCTGGTCGGTTTCCGAGATTCCCGACGAAGGGGCAAAAGCGGCGCCTGGCGTGATTGTATCGACGAATCCGCTGATTGTTGCCTGCGACCAGGGGGCGGTGCGTATCGATTTTGGCCAATCGTCCGATGGTGTTTATATGAGCGGTATTCAACTTGCTCGCAGTCTTAACCTTGTAGAGGGTATGAAACTTGGTCCGATTCGTAACGTTGATGTTGCGGTGAAAAAGAAACATGTTCTGATTCTCGGGGTCAACGGTTTTATCGGCAATGCATTGAGTGAGCGTTTGCTGGCGAGTGGTAAATACGAAGTTCACGGAATGGATCTGAGGTCGAATTATATCGAGCATCTGATCGGGCGAGAAGGATTTCATTTCGAAGAAGGCGATATTACGATTCATCGTGAATGGACGGAGTATCATATACGGAAATGCGATATTGTGCTTCCGCTTGTCGCCATCGCAACGCCAATCGAATATACACGCAATCCTATAGGCGTTTTCGAACTGGATTTTGAAGAGAACCTGCGGATAATTCGCAATTGTGTGAGATATAAAAAGCGTGTTATCTTCCCTTCGACTTCGGAAGTGTACGGTATGTGCGATGAGGAGGAGTTCGACGAGGATAATTCGAAGCTGGTTGTCGGGCCTATTCGGATGCAGCGGTGGATATACTCCTGCTGCAAGCAATTGCTGGACAGGGTGATATGGGCGTACGGCCAGAAAGATGGGCTCGAGTTTACTCTGTTTCGTCCGTTTAACTGGATCGGGCCGAAACTTGACAGTCTGGATTCGGCGAGGATAGGAAGTTCTCGTGCGATTACACAGTTGATACTTAATCTTGTGGAAGGGACGCCGATCCTGCTGATTGACGGCGGGGATCAGAAACGCTGCTTTACGGATGTTTCCGACGGCGTGGAGTGTCTCTACAGGATTATCGAGAATAGAAACGGTGTGTGCGACGGTAAGATTATCAATATCGGCAATCCGGATAACGAGTTGAGTATCAGGGAGTTGGCCGAGTTGCTGCTTGCCAGGTTCGAGGCTAATGCCCAACGCGGGCAGTTTCCTCCTTTTGCAGGTATGCGACATGTCGAGAGCAGTTCTTATTACGGGCGCGGTTATCAGGATGTGCAGTACAGGAGGCCGAGCATTCGAAATGCTCAGAAGCTGTTAGGTTGGACTCCTAAAGTGCCCCTGGAAGAATCGGTGGAGCGGACGCTGGAGTTTTTCCTGCGTGAAAGTTTGAAATCAAGGGAATTTACCCCGGATACAGGGCAAAAAGTTCGGGGTGGTATTGTCTCTGTCGAGTATTCACCTCAGATGGAGGAGATGGAATTGGAGTATCATGAAAGTAGGCCTTAGGATCGATGTTGACACGTTGAGGGGAACTCGATTGGGAGTGCCGAATCTATGCAGGCTGTTCGCTGAGCATTCGGTTAGCGCATCGTTTTTCTTTTCGGTGGGGCCTGATAATATGGGGCGTCATCTCCGGCGATTGCTGCGCCCCGGATTCCTGTGGAAAATGCTGAGGACCCGTGCCGCGGGGCTGTATGGATGGGATATAATTTTTAAGGGAACATTCGGACCGGATCCTGTTATCGGCCGGAAGTGTTCCGATATAATACGCAGGACTTTTGAGGCGGGACATGAGGTCGGGCTTCATGCGTGGGATCACTACAGATGGCAAACGCATCTTGAAAAAATGGATTATCTCGATATTTACAATTCCATAGAAAAGGGGGTGGAAACCCTGACGGAAATTCTCGGCCGGCCACCGAATTGTTCCGCCGTTGCCGGGTGGAAATGTAACAATAAGGTGCTGAAGGCCAAGGAGAATTTCGATTTTGAATACAACAGCGATTGCAGGGGTGAAACCATATTTCGGCCTGTTGTATCCGGCAGTGAGATCGAGCAGCCTCAAATTCCTGTAACTTTGCCGACATACGATGAAGTTGTCGGTCGCGATCGGATTTCAAATGATAATTACAATGAGTATTTGTTGAGCCTTCTCGATCCCGAACGCCTCAATGTCCTGGCGATTCATGCAGAAGTTGAGGGTATTACCTGCATGGACATGTTCGAGGAATTTGTCAAACTTGTTCAGTCCAGGGGAGGCCAATTTGTTCCTTTAGGCGATTTACTACGCACCGAATGCAGGACTGAGCCGGTCGGTGTTGTTGCCGATTATGTCGAGGGACGCGACGGATGGGTCTCGTGCCAGGGGACAGCCTCCTTAATCTCAGTGTTAGCCATGTAGTAGATAGCCGTCCCGTCATTTAATCTTCTTCCTTCCCGGCAGCCCGGCAAATAAAACTCCCAGCAGAAGTCCCACAACTACTGACACAATACTCATCTCCAACCTGCAATTTTTTACTGGAACACTGCCGGCTCTCTGGGCAATTGAGATTCGTGCAGGACGATCCTGTTCGAATTCAATTTCTTCAATTCTTCGCACTATCATGTCATACAGTTGCTGGGTTCTGGCGAGTTCTTTCTTCTGGTCATCGATATGGAACTGTGTGCGGCCGACATCGATAGTATCGGCGCCCAACCCCTTAAGTTTTTCCCTGAGTTTGTTTTCATGCTCCACAACCTGGGCAAGCTCTGCCTTTGCCTGAGTAAGGGCCATTGCTTTGATATAGGCGTTTTGCTTTTGAGCCTTGTCAAGTCCCGGTGCTGGTTCGGAAGTGTCGTTTTCCATCAACTTTACTTTGGCTTCGAGGCCAAGCCTCTGCATTGTAATACCGACAACGTCCTGCTGGAGTCGATGAACAACTTCAAGCGTCATTTCCTGTCGAGGGTTGTCGTCGCTGCCGGTGAACTCATTGACAAGCTTATTTATTTCACGCTCTTTCTCATCAATGTCAGCTTTGACTTGTCTCCTTTTATCTTCGAGTATTTTAAGTTTCATTGTCCCACCAGTAGCCTCTTCAGATTCCAGCCAGGCCATATAGTGTATGAGAAATGAGTCTATTATTGTCTCTGCCTGTGAAGCATCAGGTGTTTTCATTGTCAGCCAGATGTACTCTGTATTCTCGTCGGGAACAACCTTGATATCCTCATTTTCTATCATCTCTCTCAGAATGGGCAAGGGATCGTTAGTTTCCTGAAAAATGGGGAGATTTTTGGTGGCAAGATCATCGGCTACCCGGTTGAGAACATTGCTGCCCTTGATGGCCTCAGCCTGTGTGTTCTTATACATCTCATAGCAGTGCTGCTCATCGAGTTCTAATCTGAGCAAGATAAAATTGACAATCGGTGAGATGCGTATTGCCCCGCTGGTCGTGAACTGGTTTTCCATGAAATACCATATCGCAGGAATAGCAATTCCAGAAAAAACTACGGCGACGATTAGTATTACATACCACCGACGAAGAACACGCTCAATCATATCACCCTTCTATGTTCCAAAATGAATTTTTCCAACAATACTATTTAATCAGACGGGCTTCTATGCTCGCGATCTGGCGGTTGGCGAACTCGTCTGTGAAGAACCACTGTTGATAGAGGTCTTCGATCTGCCTCAAACGACCGGCGACCGATGACTTTGTCAACGTGCGCTTGACACCCTTGGGTCTATCCTCGTCGCGGATCGGCGGGCGCAGGCGATCGGCTGGTGGCTGGTAGGATGGATTATAGACCAGGGCCGGCAGGTCTTCGGCGGGCTGCAGATGGCGCCACAGGAAGGCCTGCATCCTGTCTTCGGCGGGCATGGCCTCGTGGACGACTTCAACGTCCCCAATTGTCGCACTGCCCACGACGGTGAGGTTGACCGGCTTTTCCATATCGGCAAGAGTGGTTTTGACCGCCAGCCTCACCACCTCTTTATTGGCCGCCAGCATGGCGCCGGACGATTTGAGCCCCTCCGGCAAGTCTCTAAAGTTCAGCTTGATCGGCCCGTTGAATCCGTCCCTGCGTATGGCGAAGACGGTCACGCTGGCGGACGACTTGCTGCGGATAACAACCCGGGAAGGGATCAGACGCAACGTGAAATCGGGCTGCGGCTGGCTGATCCGGAGCCGGTAGGTATACTCCTTTCCTGCGTGTCGCCTCGTGTCGCCAAGGTGAATGAAGTATTTTCCGTCAGCGGGCAGCTTGACCATGAGGTAGGAATCGGCGTGGTCGGTGTTCAGCCCCGAAGCTGCGTCGTAATGATCGTCGTTCAACGCGATGATCTTGCCATCGGCGCCGGTGACTTTGACGAAGGAATCGAACGGGGAACCGAGCCGGCGAGCGTCCACTTCCGCGACGATTGTCTCACCGGCTTTTCCTTCCACCTCGAAGACATCCCAGTCACCCGGGCGATCCGCTCGCCCGTTGACGATGATGGGAAGACTCACCTTCTGCGCCTTGGAGGGCTCGTCGTTGGATTCGGCGTCCAGGCACTCGGGCAGTGTGTCCAGGGCGAACGGCACGTAGTTGGAAACGAGTTTCCCGTTGGTGGCGGCAATCAGATGATGCCCCGGTTTTGCGTCTTTGGGGGGCGGCGCGAGCGTGGTCTTTTCCAGATTCCAGCCGTTCATCTCGATCTTGACCGGCTCGCCCGCACAGGCGCCCAACGGGAAAATGCCGGTCACAAACGGCAGCTCACCGATACTGATCCGATACACAAAACTCTCGCGGCCTCGAAAGAGCGCCTCGTTGATAGTGAGCACGTAGTTGCCGTCGGCGGGGACCTCAAAATAGATGACCGGGTCCGGGTGGAAACGGAAATCGTCATTGTACGCTAACTCCTTGCCGCCTGAGTCATGGAGCCTCAGCACGGCTTGAAACCAACCGGGAACACCGTCGGCGACGTAGGGAACCAACTGCCGAGCTTTGGCAGTGATGACCAGACGCTGCCCCTTGCTCGCCGGAAAACGGTACCGGTTCACCTCGCCCGCGGCGAGCTGGCCGTTCATCGTACACGGCGCTGTGATGCGCATTTCCTCTTCTTCCGGCGGCCTTTTGCGCTGGGCCAGATACTCCTTGCCGAGCACTGGTTTCCGAACGGTCTTCATCGGCTTGCGGGCGACTTCGGGTACCTGGCCCACGTAAAATGGCATCGCGTTGGAGATACCCCGTTTGGTGATCACGCGGATCTCTCGCCGGCCCGGTTTTGCGTCAGGGGCCACCGTGACCTCGGCAAAGACG
Source organism: Planctomycetota bacterium (assembly GCA_021160785.1). Lineage (GTDB taxonomy): Bacteria > Planctomycetota > Phycisphaerae > Sedimentisphaerales > Anaerohalosphaeraceae > B28-G16. The sequence goes on from JAGHBX010000416.1 coordinate 15,816, forward strand.
AGCTCGCGGTGGGCGGGAACGGCCGCGTTGCGCTCGTCTTCGGCGAGCAACATTTGGATCCGTTTGATCAGGTTCTGCTTTGCCACTTCTTTCTCGGACGGTTCGGGACCGTCCTTTGCACCCTTTGCGCCCGGGTTTTTTCCCGGGCCGATGGTCGCGGGAAACTCGAACCATGCCATCTTGGCGGCCATCACGTCGCCCACCGTCGTTTCCTTCTTTCGCAACTCGTTCAGTTGCTGTCTAAGCAACGTCATCTCCTGATTGTTCCAGACTCTGTAGTAATCGATCAGCCGAGCGGAAACCCCTTCTCCGCTCACAATCACATCAGAAGCATTGACGAGTCGATATCCACCCAGCCTGATGGGGAAAGTGGCGCCCTGCCGACCGCCGGCGGGATACACGTAGCCAATGTACTGGTTCTGCGCCAGGACCGAAGATGCTGCGGCCACCAGGATGGCCAGCTCCAAGATCGGAAGCCTATTGAATCTACTCATGAACTTCTCCATTTTCCGGCATTTCGGCATTGGCGAAAACACATGCCGGCGCTACCGATCGCCGCATACCACCTATGGCTACATGATCTCTTCCAGAAGTCCGGTCGACTTCATTCCTTCCTTCCCGGCGTCCAGGACGTGGGCCTCGAACCCTAACGGATGGGGCAGCTTGGCGGTGGCGTCGATGCCGGCCAACAGATAGAAGCTGCCCATCAGATCCGCCGGATAGACGGGCCTTTCCTTTACCTTCTCACCTTTTTCATCGGACGATCCGACGACGCGGCCGCCCTTGAATCCGCCGCCGGCGACCAGCACGGTGAAGACAGCCCCATAGTGATGGCGACCGCCGTTCCAAGGCGGCTCCCAGGACACCTTCGGCGTTCTGCCGAACTCGCCGGTGCACCAGACCAGGGTGCTATCCAGCAAGCCCTTCTCGCTCAGATCCGCAAGCAGCGTTGCCAGTCCCTGGTCCAGCCAGGGACATTGTCGCTTCATCGTTGCGAAGTGGTTTGCGTGCGTATCCCAGCCACCGGGGAAGCTGATGGTAATGTAAGGCACACCCGCCTCGACCATCCGCCGCGCCGCCAGGCATTCCTGCCCGAACGTGTTCCGGCCGTAGCGATCTCTGAGTACCGTAGGTTCGTTTTCGAGATTGAATACTTCCTTCCCCCTGCCCAGGATCAACCCGTAGGCTTTCTGCTTGGCCTTCTCGGCGGCCGCCATCTCCGGGAAGTCCGCAAGGCCGTAGCCCATGAGATTGATCTTATCGACCAACTCACGGCGGGCCTTTTGCCGACCGTCGTTGATTCCCCTGTTGACGATTCCCTGCACCTCGAAGCGGGACGCGTTTGGATCGCCGCCCGTGGCGAAAGGTTTGTACCCGGGACCCAGGAACCCCTCCTCGGAAAACCGTCCGGCCGCCCTGAGCATCACAACGTAAGGCGGAAGCAGCCCTTTGTACTGCTCTTTCTTGAAGAAGGTAAATGTGGCGCCCACACTGGGGTAGGCCAGCCGCCCGCCGGCCTTGTGTCCGGTTTGCATCAGGTAGGCCGCCGTCTCGTGGCTGTTGACGCCATGGGTCATGCTGCGGATCAAGGAGTACTTGTCGGCCTGCTTGGCCAAGTAAGGGAACAGTGCGCCGAGTTGGATTCCCTTCACGTTGGTGGGGATGACTTTATCAAACTCACCCAGGTAGTCGTAGCCCGTACCCGGCTTCGGGTCCCAGGTATCATTGTGCGACATGCCGCCCCACAAGAAGATCTGGATAACCGATTTGATCTTGCCCTTGTTTCTGGCCTTGGCTTTGGCCGCCTCGTCTCGGGCCGCCTTCTGTGCGGCGACTATCTGCTCGGGCGTCTTCTTGGCCTCGGCCGCAAAGACGCGGGAGTTCAAACCGCCGGCCGCGATCATACCCGCCGCGCCCAAAGCGCCGCGTCGCATGGCCTCGCGTCGGGACACATGCTCATGGTTATTTGATTTGTGGTTTGTACTCATGATTTCCGTTCTCCTTTACTCGCCCTTTGATTGTTGTATCAAAAAACCGACCATTTCGTGTTATCCCCCACCGTTTAGATAACAATCAATGCCGCAGAAGAAACTCGGGGCTATTGATTAACGCCCAGGCAAGATCGACCCAGACGTCGCGTCCTTTCGACACTCCGGATTTGGCGTATTCCTCCACGGCCTTTACGTCGGCATCCGTCGGAAACCGCGAGAGGATTGTCAGGTAAAGTCTCTCGGCGATTTCATTCGGTTTGCCGCCTGCGTTGACCATCGCCGCAAGTTTCGGGCCGTTTTGAAGCTTGCTCTGTATTGTGGCCGAATTCAGCATGTGCAGCCACTGGGTAGAGGCAAGCTCGTTGACTCGCTCGTTTTCCATCCCCGTCGCCCGTGCGGAACGTCCGAACAACGTCAGGAAAGAACTGGTGATGCTGCCGTCGGCCAACGCCACCGCAGACATACTGTTGGGAATATACGTGAAAGGCTCCGGAACAGCGCTGGTGTACAGGTCCGAACTACCGGTAATGTCGTTCAGAGCATCGATCAACACCTCAGCCTCCACTCGCCGCAACAGGTAGCTGGCGAAGTTGGCTCTCGCTTGTTGGGGCCCTTTGAACCTCGGTATCGAAGAGAACTGGTACACCGTCGAGGTGAAGATCAGCCGTTCCAGATGCTTCAGATCGTAGCCGCTTGAGACCAGTTCTTTCTCCAGGTAGGCCAGGAGTTCGGGATTGCCCGGCGGGTTGTCCTGGCGAATGTCGTCCGGCTCGTGGATAATGCCGCGTCCCATCGCCCACGCCCAGGTACGGTTGACAATGGCTTTCGCAAACCAGGGGTTTTCCGGCCGAATCAGCCAATCGGCAAACACCTCCCGTGGATCGCGGTTCGGCGGAATCGTTGTCTCTGCGCCGTCCGGAAAGACGGCCGCCACGGGTGCGTTTTCGCTCAGCGGCTTGGCCAACGCATGCGGAATCTGGTTCGTAACGGTTACCGACTTGGCTACTGCCGGTATTCCCGGCGCAATGCTGCCGGGCACGGCGATCGAATTGAGGGGATCCCAGAAGACAACCTCCTCTTTCCACTCGCTGGTGGGTTTGTAGCCGACCTGCGAGAAAAATACCGCCATGCCGGCGCGACGGTCTTCCGGCCAGAAGTGGACCCGCGCGCCCATCAACGCCAATCCCACGGCCTCAGCGATGCCCTCCGTAGTCTTGTTCTGGATGGCGCGGTAGAAGTTGACCGGCCCAACACGGAAATTGCTGCCACTGGATGTGAGTAGTTCCCGGACGAACTGGTTGTACGGCTTATTCCGGGCGATCGATTCCCACACCCAGCGGTGATAGGCCTGCGCGGCGTTGGGCCAGACCTTGACGGGAAACTCCGCCTTGATTCGCAGGATATCACTCCATTTCATGGCCAGGTAATCGACATGCGCCGACCGGTCGAGGAGACGGTCGATCAGGGCGACGCGCTTGTTCTGGTCCGAACTTCGAATGAACGCTTTGGCCTCTTCCGCGGACGGCAGCGTGCCGGTTACGTCCAGATAGGCGCGACGGAGAAACACCGCATCGGCAGATGGCCGGTTCGATACCCAGCGTCTTCAACTTTGCAAACACAATTTCATCAATCCGGTTCGCCGGCTTCGGAGGATCGGAACTCTCCATAAGGCTTGCCACCTGCCTGGCGGCGACCAACCGGTATAGCACGGCCTTGGCCTGCTCGGCCAGGTCGCGATTGTCGTCGGCGATCTTCCTGGCAGCCACATACGCCGCCCGCGTTTTCTCTGCTTCCACCTTCAACGGAGCGGCGACGGCTTCGGCAGCCTTGGCTGCTTGTTCGTCCGCCACGTGTGTCTGTTTGGCCGCGGCGATCCGCTTTTTGAGGTTCGCCACGCGATCTTCGGCCGACTTCTTTCTCGTTTGAGCCCTGGTCAACGCCTGCGCGGCGCGGTTGGCCTTAACCGCCGCTTGCTCCAGCGTCTTCGCCTTTGGGGCCAGAGCTGCCTTGGCCGCATTGGCCGCTTTGCGTTTGGCGACAGCATGCGCTGAGGCCTGCCTGCTTGCCGCATCGAGTTGAATGAGTTCCTTGGCCCCCTCCTGGGCCGCCTGGTTTGCAGTGGTCGCGGCAGCCACCTTGCTTTTGGCGTCCGCCAGGGCCAGATCGGCCGATTTCTTCTGCGCCTGCGCTGCGGTCAGCTTCTGCGCCGCGGTCGTGGCCTGAGCCTGAGCCGCCTTTTCGCCCTGTTGCGTTTGAGCCAGGGCAGCCTTGGCGGCGTCGGCTGCTTTGCGCCAGGCAGCGGCTTCACCGGCCGCCTGTTTCTTCTCCATGTCCGGCTTGCCGGCATCCGTTGCGACTTGCTCGACGGCCTGAAAAGCCGTGACGGCGGCGCCCACCTGTTTTTTGGCGCCCGCCAAGGCGGCACCCGCCAGTTTCTTCTGCGCCGTCGCATCGGTCAGCGCTTTTGCGGCGGCGTTGGCCTGGACCTGCGCTTGCTGGACGCCCTGCTGCGATTGAGCCAGGGCAGCAGCGGCATCCGCCGCCGCTTTGCGCTTGGCAGCGGCTTGTGCTGCCGCCTGCTTCTTTCCCTCCGCGGCCTTGTCGAATTCCTGAGCGACCTTGTCGGTTGCCGCCGAAGCCGTGGCGGCAGCGGCTACCTGCTTCTTGACGTTCGCCAGTTGTATGTCAGCCAGTTTCTTCTGCGCCGTCGCCCGCGCCAGCTTCTGCGCTGCGGCGCCTGCCAGGTTCTGCAAATTCTGCTGGGCTGCCTGGAAAGCAGTCGTGGCGGCAGAGACCTGATTCTTGGCGACAGCCAAAGCCTCATCGGCTGCCTTCTTCTGCATCTCGGCTTCGGCCAGATTCTTAGGTGCGGCGTTGGCC
>JAGHBX010000036.1 GCA_021160785.1 Planctomycetota bacterium
ACCAGGAACCTGCAATGCAGAGCACTTTTGCCGTTTCGTCGGATTCATCGGGCATCCGCGTGGCGGCCCGCCAGGCATGATCGGCGGCGGTGTACCGGTAATGCCAGCGTTTGTCCGGTTCCGTACGGTGACGACTTATGCGATCTCGCTCGTCATCACTTGGCGGGGCGATTGTAGCCGGGTCGTTTTTCAGACGAATCTTTGATGCGGCGGCCGGTTGAAAGTTGGCGGAAAAAGCGAACCAGTCAGGCTCGACTTCCGTGGCCAGCAGTTGGAGACCTTCGTGTCGGGCGATCCGGGCCGCTTTCCACAGGTTGGCCGCCCGGTCGGCTGCCGACAGCGATTCATCGTGACCTGCCCGGATTGCATTGACGTACACATCCAGCCTTTCTCTGAGGTGCTCCGGATAATATGGGCGGGCTTCCTGCCATCTGCCGATTCGTGTCAGCCGCCGGGCTAACAGATAGCGAGTGCTCCTGCGAATCCACTCGGATTCGGTCTTGAGGGTATCTGTGTCCTGCGGGCATATCTCGGGCCAGGCGCGATCCACGTAATGCTTCAACTCATCCGGCTGGAGGACGTATTCGGCGACATAGGCCGCATCGGTCCAGAGTCCTCCGGCTAACAAGACGTCGAGAGCTTCTATGTACTGGCTTTGCGAAAGAAGCAGGATTCCTAATTCACCGCGTGCGTTCTTTGCCGCCGGGTCTATTACGAGCGAACGACCTCCCCACCCGGAAGACAAATCCTTCATAATAAGGGCGTATTTCGGATGCGGGTCGACGGCCGGTGCGAATGAACGACATACGCCGGCGAGTCTCTCGGCGGCGCGGCTGATATTGCCTTTTCTCAACTGAAGCTTGGCGGCGATCCACTGTGCAACGAGGTCATCTTCCGTTCCGAATCTGGTCCAGTGTTCGGCGATGTCCATGTTGCCGCTTTGATAGGCGATCATCGCCAGGCGTCCTGCATCTTCTATAATACCCAGGCCGCCGTCTTCGACTGCCTTGAGCCATTTACGATAGTATTCTTTAGAGTTATCCCTGTGTGCCCCGCCTCTTGAAGCGATGTAGGCTGTGAATACTCTTCTCGCCGTTTTGTCGGCTGCGATGCGAGCCAGCATTTTCGGCGTTGTCTGTTGAGAAAACGCCCAGCCGACGGTTGTTTGCAGAGAGGCGCCAGCAGTCGGGTCGTCCAGGTGATACTGAAGCAGATAGAGGTTAATCGCCCTGATATGGTCCTTCTGGTCCAACGCGATACGTCCCTTTTGCCCGATGCCCGTCAAGCCCAATCCCAGACTGTCATAGAGACCCTGATCCATCAGTTCGAAAATGTAATCGTACCACCGGCATGCTTCCTCCGGCGTGGGTGCGGATTTGGCTAACATAAAAGCCGCCCATGTCGATCGATACTTTCGCTCGCCGGTGGGCAGATCAAGAACAGATCGCCACAATTGGCGGGCCTTGTCTTTTTCGCGCAGGTTGTAGTAATAAGCCCCCTCGGCATACAGTTTGAATTGTTTGGGGATTTGCTGCGACATCGGATCGGCCTGCAGAGTGGGTTTGGGCTCATCGAGGCCCATCTTAAACGACCTGAAGTTCCAATTGTCCAGTTTGGCCGAAAAGAATACCACTTGTTCACGGTTTTTTCTATAGTCTCCGGCGATTTGATCGATGCGTTCCTTGCCAAAGTTTTTCTCAGAAAGCGCCTGACGAAGATCAGCGACATCACGTTGGAGTGTCCTGACCCTTGTACTGCCTCTGCCGCCACGGGGCGCCTCCGGTGCGGGTTGCCTGGCGAGAATCGCTCTGTACTTGTCCACCTCTGCAACGGGAATCAGTTTGAGTTCGGCGAAAAAGCCCGAGACGGGAGCCTTGAGCAGCGTACTATCCGAATCGACAAGCACACGATTGGGAAACTCCGGTCCGCAGGCCCAGAGATGGGTGCATAGCAGGCCAATCAGGAGTGCGGCCGGTGCAATCAGATGCAGCAGACGGCGTTTGTGTTTCATAGTTGCCTCCTTATGCGATGACAATATTACTTCGACATAACCGGTGTTTCGTGTCCAGGTTTTTGTATGGTGGCTTCAAGTTGAATATGCTGCTTGAGGCGGAGCCATCCGATGTTCCATTTTTCGCCTGTCGGGATGTTGGCGAGGTATGCGCCTCCTGTGTATTCAAGGCAGACGTGGGATGGTCCTTCGTATCTTATGACGAATCCTCTCAGTCCGTCGGCTGCGACGATATTCTGTCGCGGGCATGCGATCCGGATGCGCACGGCGGCATTTTCGTCGAGTTGTCCGTTGTTGGCGAGGATGACTTCGGCGAGCTGGGGTTGTGAATACTCGATGTTTACCGAGATATCCCGTTTGGGCTTGATGCCCCTGGCGACAGTGGCCAACGTGGTCCATGTCCAGTTGAGTTGGTCGGTCTCTACAGGCAGGCGGTACCAGATGATTCCTTTCATGGCGGCGGGTCGGTCGTCGAGCCAGTGTTTGACAAGGGTTGCCAAAGCCTGCGGATCGGCCATGGCGCGTTTGACGATGAAGCCGGCGGGCCAGTTTTGTGAAGGGCCCTCGGCGGAAAGGCCGACGAATCCGCCGGTTTCGTCGAAGGCGACGAGGTAGCCGTAAGTGGGAAGGGCGACGGTGAAGTCGACGCCGATGCGTGCGGCGCGCTCGACCCATTTTTGCGATTTGGCCGGGTCGCACAAGACGATGGGTTGATTGGGGCTCGTGGGTCTTTCGAGTGAATGGACCTGCAGGACGTAGCCGTCGGCGGCTTTCGCCAGGCGAGCGAAGGCCTTTCGATTGAGCCAACTTGGCAGGGCGGTAATGACCACGGGCGTGTCCGGAACGGCGCGTTTGAACGCTGCGATCCATGTTCTGTAACCGTCGAGCTTTGATTCGGCGCAGTCAAAGTCGATCTGCAGTTCAGCGGGCTGCATGCCGGCGGTGCGAGCGGAATCGATAATTTCACGAGCCAGGGCGGTGAGAAAGGTCATTGTCTCGTCGTCAGCCTTGAAAGGCCCGGCGTATGGGCCGATTCTCAGCGCCAGGTCGATGGGTTTGCGCCGTGCCTTGAGCGAGGCGTAGTCGATGCCGACGCGGACGGTCTGCCTTTTTGCCTTATCCCATGATACTTCCGCGGCCAGGACGCAGAAGGCGCTCAATTCGTCGCCAGCGCGATTGACGGCTTCGGTCAGCGCCGGCTGCCATTTTCTCTGCCAGATGTAGGCCTGGTGGGCAATCGGCCCGGATTGCCTTTTGACGACAGATTCGGGCCGGGGGGTCAGGGAGATGACGGCCATCATGAGCACGATGGCGGCGCCGACGGCTATGAGACCTGCACGTACAAAGCGACTTTTGGCAAACGACCTCATGTCAAATTGCCGAATCCATTCTTATTTGTGTCATCACAGTGGCTGCTAAGCGTTTGCGTTTTTGACGGGGATATCTCCGAGCAGCAGGGTGGGGGAGATACCCTTTTCCGTCAGGATGATTTTGCTGTTGTCCTTGAGCGAGTTCTCGGTGATTTCAAGGCGTTTTAGTTCCTTGGCGTTGCCCTTGAAATACTTCTCGGCGGCTTCGTTTACGAGCTGGATAGCCTGAGCC
>JAGHBX010000500.1 GCA_021160785.1 Planctomycetota bacterium
GGGCATCCCGGCTGGGAGCGTTATCGTAACAACGCCACAGGATTTGTCGATCGCGGATGTTCGGCGATGTGTTTCATTCTGCAAAGCCCTGTCGCTGGAGATCGTGGGGATCGTGGAGAACATGAGTGGCTACGTGTGCCCGAACTGCGGCCAAAGGGTGGACCTTTTCAAGACCGGCGGCGGCAAGGCGCTGGCTGAGGAATTGGGTCTTGCGCTGCTTGGGCAAATTCCGATTGATCCGCAAGTTGTCATTTCCGGCGATGCTGGGACGCCTTTTGCCGCCGGAACGCCTGATTTGCCGGCCGCCCAGGCATTTGCGGGCGTTACAGAAAAGATTCTGGCGCTCGACGGAAAGGTCGTCGGCAACACCAAAACTGAAAACCGAAGTAAGGAGAATCATCCAATGAAGATCGCAATTCCACTGGCGAACGGGCGCCTAAGCATGCATTTCGGGCATTGTGAAGAATTTGCCATTGTGGAGGTGGATGAAGCGACGAAGAAAATGGGCGAGACAGAACTGCTGTCCCCGCCGGGCCACGAGCCGGGTGTGCTTCCCCGTTGGCTGCACGAGCAGGGCGCTACTGTTATAATAGCCGGAGGTATGGGCCAGCGTGCCCAACAGCTATTCGAGCAGAACGACATCACCGTTGTCGTCGGCGCCTCAGGCGATCAGCCGGAGCAACTCGTCTCAGCGTATCTGAGTGGACTATTGGAAACGGGAGAGAATATCTGCGACCACTGAGGAGTTTCGTGGCGTCGCAGCCGGCAAAGGGAAGACAGGCTCGTAATGAGTAGATTGGTGCGAATAACAGTGCTGGTGGAAAACACCGCCGGCGGTAGTGGCTTGCTTGGCGAGCATGGCATGGCCTTCTGGGTGGAGGCTGGATCCAGGCGGATACTTTTTGATACGGGCCAGGGCATGGTTCTTCAGCCCAATGCCGCGCGCCTGGGCATATCTCTGGCCCAGACCGATACCATTGTGCTTAGTCATGGTCATTACGATCATACAGGTGGACTGGCGGGGGTCCTCAAGATTGCTCCGCAGGCTACGGTTGTCGCCCACCCAGCCGCATTCAAAGAGAAATACCATCAGAGCGGTGATGGAACGCCGCGCAGTATCGGTATAGTGTTGGGAGATGAAGACGAAGTCCGCAATAGGGCAAGCGATGTGATCTTGACCGAGCGCCCAAGGGAAATATGCGAAGGCGTGTTCGTTACCGGCGAGATACCTCGTACGACAGATTTTGAGGACACTGGTGGAGCATTCTTTCTGGACGAAGCGTGCCGGGAGCCTGATCGCTTGCTTGACGACCAGGCAGTGTTCTTTGATACCAAGGGCGGCACGGTGGTGCTGCTCGGTTGTGCCCATTCCGGAGTAATAAACACGCTTCGATATGTCCGGCAATTGACGGACAACAAACCAATTTACGCTGTGATGGGCGGAACCCACCTGATCGGCGCCTCGGAAGATCGACTGAATCGAACGGTTGAAGAGTTGGCAGGGTTCGATATCGACCTTCTGGGGCCGTGTCATTGCACGGGGATGGCGGGCATGGCGAGAATATGGGCTGCATTTCCCGGCAAGTGTATCGGGTGCATGGTGGGTAAAAAGATGGAGCTGGAGCTTTCGTAAGCGAATGAGCGAATGAATGATTATCTGAAGAGAATGCGCAAGTTGATCGGCTCGGACTGTATACATCTGCCCGGCGTGCGGGCAATTATCCTCAACGAAGCCGGCGAGGTGCTGCTTCAAAAACGCACTGACATGCCGTTGTGGGGGCTGTCCGCCGGGGCGGTTGAACTTGGCGAGACAGCCTTGGAGGCACTTAAACGCGAGGTGGCGGAAGAAACGTCGCTGGAAGTTGTGCAAGCTGAGCCGATGGCTCTCTATTCGGGACCAAGCCAGCAATTCAGCTATCCCAATGGCGACGAGGTGCAATGTTTTTCAATCGCCTTTGTCGTGCGTGATTGGAAGGGCGAACCACAGGCCGATGGTGTGGAAGGTTCCGAGGTGAGGTTCTTTCCCTTGTCACAATTACCTGAGAATCTTGTTGCTATTCACAAACAGACTCTTGATGACTACGACAAGTGCGATGGAGCATTTTTCCTGGCTTGACTGTCGATTAGGTCGAAACACGAACATATTGGAGTATCAACCAAATGCGTGAGTTGCAGGAGACAGACATATCAAAAGCGATTCTGAGCGCCTACGGCGAAAAGTTTTCCGACAGGATCGTGAGCGACGTGATTATTGTCGGGGCGGGGCCGGCCGGGATGACGGCTGCGATGTGTCTGAGGCAGAAAGCCATAAAGGTTACGATATTGGAAAAGCGGCTCGCCCCGGGTGGAGGCATCTGGGGAGGGGGCATGGCTATGAACGAAGCCGTTGTTCAGGATGACGCTTTGGAATTGCTGGACGAAATCGGTACTACTCACAAGGCTTGCGATAGGGGCCTGCATACGGTGGATACAGTTGAATTAGCCTCCGGCCTGGCTCTAAAAGCCGTTCAGAGCGGGGCTACGATATTGAATCTTCTAATGGCGGAAGATGTCTGCGTTCGTGGCCGGCGGGTGACTGGTGTGGTCGCCAACCGCACGATGATCTCGGAGGCGCTTCCGATTGACCCGATTGCATTGTCCGCAAAGGCGGTTATCGACGCCACAGGCCACGAGGCAGCCGTCGTGGAATCCCTCCGTCGAAGACGGCTTCTCAATGATTCAGATAAAGCCCGCAAAGCAGTGGAGGGGCCAATGGATGCGTCGTCGGGCGAGGCATTTGTGGTGGATAATGCCGGCGAGATATTCCCGGGTCTGTGGGTGACCGGGATGAGCGTCTGCGCAGCGCTGGGCGGACCACGAATGGGTCCGATTTTCGGTGGAATGCTGCTTTCCGGCAAACGCGTGGCGGAACTTATCTGCGCCGAATTGGCGAAAGAGAATTGACTTGATGGGTTTGAACACGGCAACAACAAGCGATGGGCAGACTCATCGAGCGTTTTTGGAGTCAACAGCGGAGCGTGGTGGTAAAAGGCGCCCTTCTGACATGGCTGCTGATGACGCTCAAAACTGGTATTGGCTGTCACCCGGAAGCAGACCTGGCCAGGCAGAGGAATAGTAAAGGTGATATTGTTATGTATTCCAGGATCAGCGGGCATCCGGTCGTAAGCCTGATCCTGACAAATGGAAACGCGTTTGAAGACAGGAGCATGTAATGGCGGCTTTACCCGATGTCGTACTTGAAGCATGGAAAGATCGTAAGGGTCCGATAGTCTTGGCTACGGTTAACAAGGAAGGAATCCCGAATATTATTTACGCAAGTTGCACGAGCATATTCGGCACTGACAAAGTAGTCGTCGCGGACAACTATTTCAGTAAGACCCGCGCGAACATATTGGCCGGTTGCAAAGGCTCCCTCCTGTTTATTACGGAAGCTGGAAAGGCGTATCAGATCAAAGGCTCGCTTGAATATCACAAGGAAGGCGAAGTGTTTGATGATATGAAAAAGTGGAATCCTGTGAAGCTTCCCGGTCACGCGGCGGTGGCGGTGAATGTTGAGGAGGTGTATTCGGGAGCGGATAGATTATTGTAGACGGGCGCCGGAAGGTGGATTGCCCGGGAAGTTGGAATATGCCGACACTGAGCTGTGGACGCGACAGGCCTCGCTGCGGGAGAGGCGGTTCGTGTGACGCCAGGGCTTGCGACAAATAGACTTACCTGAGGTGTATGAAATGAATCACATATTTGGCCCCGTGCCGTCGAGGCGTCTTGGCCGATCGCTTGGCATCGACTTGGTGCCTTTCAAGACGTGCAGCTACGACTGTATTTACTGCCAACTTGGACGCACCACCTGCAAAACGGTCGAGCGCAAGGAATATGTGCCGCTGGATGACGTTCTTGAGGAGCTTCAATCCAAACTTGTGAGCCGGCCCGACTACATAACGCTGAGCGGCTCGGGAGAGCCGACGCTCTATTCGAGAATGGACGAGTTGATTGACAGAATCAAGAAGATGACGGAGACGCCGATTGCTGTGTTAACCAATGGGTCGCTCCTCTGGCAGGCGGAAGTTCGTCGCCAATTGATGAATGCCGACCTTGTTGTTCCATCGCTTGACGGTGGTGACGAGGCGATGTTCGAGGCGGTCAATCGAGCGCACAAGGATATTTCTTTCGAGAAAATGTTGGAAGGGCTTATCACGTTTCGCCGTGAGTTCCGAGGGCAATACTGGCTGGAAGTGTTTCTTCTGGCTGGGCAAAGCGCCACGCTGGAAGAAGTGAAGAAGCTGGCTGCCTGTGTCAAACAAATCAAGCCGGATCATGTGCAATTGAATACCGTAGCACGTCCTCCGGCCGAGACCTACGCGCGCGGTGTTTCGTTCGACGATATGGTAAAGTGGGCAAAAATGTTCGATCCGCCCGTAGAGGTGGTTGCTGATTTCAGCAATACCTTTGAGCAGGCTGAGTTTTCCTCCGGCCGTGAAGATATCCTGGAGATGCTGCGAAGGCGCCCCTGTTCCATTGCTGATATCGCCGACGGACTGGGTATGCACCGAAACGAAGTCATAAAGTTTGTCGACCATCTTTCTATCGATGGCTTGTTGGAGCAATATGAGCTTGGTGGAAAGACCTACTACAAAACGTCCAAGGAAGCGTAGGCGAACCGGTTGGTGTGATTCGGCGTGAAGATGGATAAGCCGCAAAGAAAGACAAGTATGAATACCGCGACAGTAATTGAACAGTTCCGCGTGAAGTTCGAGCCGAATTACGTCCCACAAGCTAACGAGGTGTCGATATTCAAGGCCGCTTTTAAGACGAAGATTCCATTGATTATTAAGGGACCGACTGGTTGCGGTAAAACGCGATTCATTGAATACATGGCCCACGAACTGAATCTTCCACTGATTACGGTGTCATGCCACGAAGATCTGACAGCGGCCGACTTGGTGGGCCGATACCTCTTCAAAGACGATCAAACAATCTGGCAGGACGGTCCCCTTACGCTTGCGGTTCGATATGGAGGCATATGCTATCTCGATGAGATCGTCGAGGCCCGCAAAGACACAACGGTCATTATCCACTCACTGACCGATGACCGAAGGATGTTGTACGTAGACAAGACGGGCGAAGTTGTACGCGCAAACCATAACTTCATGATGGTTCTCAGCTACAACCCCGGCTATCAGAGCATCGTCAAGGATCTAAAACAATCCACAAAGCAGCGATTCGCAAGCCTCACTTTCGGGCACCCGGATATTGACGTCGAAATGCGAATCATCAGGGGAGAGACGGGCGTATCCGAGGAGATCAGCGAAAAACTTGCTGAAATGGGCGCCAAGATCAGGCAGTTGAAGGGTTATGGACTTGATGAAGGCGTCAGCACAAGGCTGCTTGTGTACGTGGGGCGATTGATACAGGGAGGATTGCCGGCGATGGAAGCCTGCAATGCGGCTATAAGTCAGACCCTCACGGAAGAGACTGAAGTGGTTGAATCAATAAACAATATCGTCAAGCTCTACTTTGGGGAACTGATGGAAGCTTCGGACGATGTCCAGGAGAAATAGCGAAGCGGATTCAGTATCCGAAGATCGGTATCAGGGCTTTTCATTGAAAAGCGTCTGTTGGGGATACCGTGACATCTTCAAAAAGGCCATAGAAGGGCTGTTCAGCAGGGGCAGTATCGGCGAGCACCGTCGCGAGGTGACGACGAAAGTTTTCGAATTGCTGAAACGCGCCGATCAGAGTTGTTTCGATCACATACTCAAGGAATTTCTCAAGGCGCTCAATCCGCGCACAAGATGGCTGATGGACTTACCGAGTATCTTTGAAGACATTGTCGATCTTGGGCGAACACTTGGGGAATCCCGGCTTTATTATGGCACGAGGTTTTTTGAAACATTAGGCAGCGGGGGATTTGGAGATTCCCCTGGGCAGGTGCGGGCTTTATTGACCACCATGAGGCGCCTTAGGCGGACCGACGAAGACCTGGCCATCGCCTTCATGAAAGGCTATCGCCGGCTAATAGATCGCCTTACCGGCCAGGAACTGGAACTGTACGTGAAGGTTGGTTTGGATATTTTCGCCAGGAATAAGAAGAGCGGCTTGGCTTTCATGGATGGAACACTCAAGACTTCCGAAGTCTATATCCGCTCTATTACCCAGGAGTGGCGCTTGGGCGACGTGCAGGACCTCATGGCAAGAATGCTAAAGGCGCTGGTGGGCTATGAAATAGAAATCAACGATCTTACCAAGCTGGACTCGGATGATCTTATCGAACGAGGATCCTCGATCATATGTATGTATAAATGGCTATACCTGCCGCAGCGCATTCGGTATTTCGATGATGGAGTGGCGAATCGCGATTGGTACTTGCTGGTTGGTGTTGTAGCCGCCGGCATGCTCGTGGAGAACAGTTTTTGCCGCATTCACGGACATCCGGTATATACCACTTGTAGTGACGTCGTTGGCGACAATCCGTTGAGAATCAACCTCTTCCAGATCATTGAGCATGTTCGCGTACTCCGAAGAATCAAAAAGCGGTGGCCCGGGGCAAAGCGTCTGGTTGAGTTCGGACTGCGGAAAGAGTTCCAGCGGCGCCCTGAGGTAACCGCGGCGGACAGGCTGTTTCATGACGCGGCATCGTCGAAAAAACCCATGACGCGCGGCGCCGGCATAATCATCGACATTGCGGACGAGTCGATAAACCTTTTCGATACGGTCCGGAAGCTTGATGGAAAGTGGGTCGAGCGGGTTCTGCATGACTACCCGGGCCTGGATAGTTGCGAGCTGAGGACATTTTCCTTCATTCCGGACTTCCTGTTCCCGGGTTCGGTCAGTTTGCCGCCCAGAGATAGTTTCATCAGTGATCTCAAAGCGGCAATTCCGAAGAGAGCCGAAGACAAGGAGAAGGGCCTATCCCCCGGCATCGCGGCCTGGGAGCCGGCCGACAGTGACGGTGCTGTTGGCGATAAGGAAAATGATCGTTCTCAAGCGAGCAGCGCGCGTTTTGTCTACGACGAATGGAGCCAGGAAGAAAACGATTACTATCGCGACTACTGCTTCGTTCGCGAGGACGTTCCCAAGGCGCTGGAAGATAGATACATACCACCTGACTTGATGGACGAAGCACGCAAAGTAAGCCGGGTGTTCGAGCGTCTCAAACCGGATCTAGTTCGGCGCGAAAAATACCTGAGCGAAGGCGACGTGATCAATTCCGATCTGTTGTTGGAATATCTAGTCCAGCGCCGCAAAGAGCCTGCCCCCAAGATCAACTTTTATGAAAAACCCCTGATCAATCATCGCGACCTGGCAGTGGTGATACTTCTCGATGTCAGCGGATCGACCGGCGGAACGATCGACCAGAGCAAGAAGGTTCTTGACGTGGAAAAACATGCCGCCCTGATTCTGGGGCAAGGCCTTGCTTCTCTGGGAGATCGCTTCTCTATCTGCGGCTTCAGTTCGAACGGACGCGAAAATTGCCTTTACCTCATCTACAAAGAATTCGGCGATGCATGGAGTCAAGAAAGCATATCCAGGGTCTTGTCCGCGTATCCGTCGAACTCGACGCGTATCGGTCCGGCGTTGCGTCATGCGGGATACCGCCTCAGCCGGATTGATGCGAAGCAGCGTCTGATTATTCTTGTTACCGACGGCAAACCCATGGACAGCGGCTACGATCCCAACACGCGCTACGCACAACATGACGTGCGTATGGCATGCGAGGAAAACCTTCGTCAAGGCACACACACTTTCGGAATATCCACCGAAGAGAACAGCATCACCGACATGGAAATCATGTTTCCCCAGCGCCGCTTTGTCATTCTACCGGACATCCGCCGGCTTCCGCGCCTGCTACCGAAGTTGTACGTCAGACTAACGACTTGAGGAGAGACTTGAGGGGATATGCGTGGAGAAGGCGGGCGGCTTTGCAGCGGTAGGGGGCAAGAGCTGAAACGTAGCCTGCCCTTATCCGCTCTTGGCCTTGCGCTTTCGGTGGACTATTTCGCCCCTCACCATTGTCATCTGTACGTCGAAGTTACGGTCCATTACCACAATGTCGGCGTCGCTTCCGGGAAGTATGTTCCCCTTGCGGTGATCTATGCCCAAGACCTTGGCCGGGATCATGCCGGCCATCTTGAGAGCATTTTCCAACGGCACCCTCTCAGTGGCCACCATGTTCCGCACGGCCCGGTTGAGCGTAAGCACACTTCCGGCGATGGTGCCGTCAGACAATTTGGCCACCCCGTCCTCGACGGTTACCGTCCTCCCGTCGGCAGTGAAACGCTTTCCCCGCAGTCCGGCGATTCTCAAGGCGTCGGTAATCAGGCATATCTTGTCCGCCGGCTTGGCGAGCAGCAGCAGGTTGATAACAACAGGGTGGACGTGATGCATATCGGCAATGAGTTCCACGGTAATTTCGTGGTTGGTGAGCACCGTGCCCATCACGCCCGGCTCACGCTGACGCGTTCCGCGGAGAGCATTGAACACATGGGTGACGTGGTTGATCCCGGCGTTTATTGCAATCACCATCTCTTCATGGGAAGCGTCGGAGTGTCCCACCGCCACCCGGATTGTTCTGCGACGGCACTCCCTGATAAGCTCAACGGCGCCGGGGAGTTCCGGGGCTATCGACATGAGACGAATATTGTCGTTTGAAGCGTCTATCAGGCCGCACAGTTCTTCCATCGAGGGAAGACGAAGGCTTTTCTCCCGAAGAGCGCCTTTTTCCCGCGGGTTCAGGAAAGGCCCTTCGAGATTCACGCCCAGTATCTCCGCCCCTTGAGGCGCCATCTCCATGGCTCGACGGATGGTGGATACCCGACGGACCATCTCGCTCTTGCCGGCGGGATAGACTGTCGGGAGGTAGGATGTAGTTCCGAACCGGACCAGAGCCGAAGACATCTTTCGGAGGGACTCCACGCTGCAATCGGATGTGTCGCCGCCACCCGCTCCGTGGATGTGCAGATCAATGAACCCTGGAGCGACAATCATCCCCCGCGCATCCACCACCAAAGCCCCCTTGGGACGCCGGGAAGTTCCCGAACCTTGCTCTATCGTGTCGATCCTGCCATCTCGGATCACGACCACCCCACGGCGAATGACGACTCGCGAGGTATAGATCTCGCCGTTCACGATGGCTATGCATTGTCCGGACGCCTTAGCGGAGTGCGCCACAGTATCTTCGCCTTTCAAGATTAATCCGGGATTAATCCGGGATTTCCCGGATGGCCTTCGGCCGATCTCGGCGCGCCGGGACCGTCGGCCTTTCTGACGAGTCTATCATCGATCGCGAGATCGGCAAGCACTCTTTCCGCTCGGCAACGGCGTCTCGGTGGCAAGGTTGGCGGAGTGGGGAATATCTGCATGGCTCGCCCGGATGATTGGCGAGGAACACCTGAGACATATGATTTGCGTACTGGATCGTGGGCATTGCGGCCATTTTGAAGCAGACTTGCATAGCGGCGGGGAAAGTGGTATCCAAAGGAGTAATTGACGGTTTGGGCACTGTTTGGAGTCTTGGGCGCCCTATGGTGGCGGCGGCTCTGAAACGGACCGAAACAACCCTGTAA
>JAGHBX010000303.1 GCA_021160785.1 Planctomycetota bacterium
GATCGCATATTCCTGACCACCGCGATCAAGGAGACCGGTCGGCGACTGCTGCTGTGCCTCGACACGAAGACCGGCCGGATTCTCTGGCAGCAAGAGGTGCTGGTCGCGCCGCCCGAACGAATTCACCGCTTCAACAGTTACGCCTCGTCCACACCCGCAACCGACGGCAAAGCGGTATACGTCAGCTTCCTCGACGTCGACAAGATGTTCGTTGCCGCCTACGACTTCCAGGGCCGCCGGCTCTGGCAGGCTCGCCCCGGCGTATTCGCCAGTGTGCACGGATACTGCTCCAGCCCCGTACTGTGGAAAAACTCCATCATCGTAAACGGCGACCATGACGGCCCGGCATACATCGCAGCACTCGATCGCGACAACGGCAAGACCATCTGGAAAATACCCCGACCGAACCGGACCCGCAGCTACTGCGCACCGATCATTCGAACCATCGACGGTAGAAACCAGTTGATTCTCTCAGGCAGCAAATGCGTCGCCAGCTATGACCCGGATACCGGCGACCAACACTGGATCATCGACGGGCCAACCGAGCAGTTTGTCGCCTCCCTCGTATACAACGGCGAACTTCTCTTCATGACCGCCGGCTTTCCCGACCTCTACATGCAGGCGATTCGACCCAACGGCCGCGGCAACGTCACAAAAACGCACGTCGTCTGGCAGAAAGACACCTATTGCTCTTATGTGCCCAGCCCTATCGCAATCGGACCGTTTTTCATCGTCGTCGACGACAAGGGAACGCTGTCATGCTTCGAGGCCAAATCGGGAGACCAAAAATGGCGACAGCGACTCGGCGGACGACACAGCGCATCCCTCGTCTCGGCAAACGGACTCGTCTACGTTCTTTCCGACAAAGGCAAAATGACCGTGATACGGCCCGGGGCCGAATATGAGATGGTCGCTCGAAACGAAATCGGCGAAGACACAAACGCCTCACCCGCAATCAGCAACGGGAGAATCTATCTGAGGGGCGACAAACACCTGTTCTGTATCTCTTCGCAAGCGGAGTGATCGAAAGATTTGTTACGCTTCTACGGCCTGATGCTTGAGTTGAAGGATGGCGTTGATCACATCGCTTCTGCTGACCACGCCGGCCAGCCTGCCTTCATCCGTGATGAATACCCTCCGGAAAACGTTTTCCGTCAAACAGTCGCACAGGTCGATAAGCGTATCGGCGACGTCAAGACTGACCGCGCCGACATTCATATAGTCGCTGACCGTCTGCTCGGTGTTGTCCTCGGTAGCATAAAGCATTCTGAGAACGTCTTTTTCCGACAGCACGCCGACGAGTTTCAGGTCCTCGTCCACCACCGGCATACCGGTTATTCTTCTATGCGCCAACAGCCTGACAGCATCGTATATCGGCATTTCCGGTCGCGTGCATACGACACCCTGCGTCATTATGTCTCTGGCTCTAAACATTTTCATGTCCTCACTGCTTTACAATTAAGCACAGCCTCACTGCGTCATCAATTAAAACTCAAACTCTCGGCAGCCACCCTCGAAATGGATCGCCGGTCGCCCTTTGACTGTGCTTCGGAGACGATAACCGACCGCTCGCCAATCGCAGTCCCGTTCAGGGCCTCCACCGCCTTACGAGCCTTTTCGGCATCGGGCATTTCCACGAAACCGAACCCCAACACATTATCGCTTACCTTGTCTTGAATGATAATCACAGATGCAACCTCACCATGCGCCTTGAAAACGCGCCGAAGGTCCGCCTCTGTCGTATCGAACGACAAATTGCCGACATAAATATTCATTAACAATCTCCTGCAGTTTGAACCTCTTGCCCTTCTTTGCGATAAAATCACAATCCGTCTGTTATTTCGGACATTTAACTCGTCAACTTCTGACAAAAACCCGCCCACCGCAGGCCGATATATTCATTGCATTTATTATCGGAGCCGCTACACTTTAGTACTACTATCAGTCATCTTCTTGTTGTTTTTTGTGCCTTTTGTGCCTTTTTGCGGCTATGCTGCTCCATGTTTTGTTTTGAGACTTTATTGCAGTGAGGACAATCAATGGACTTTCACGAACTCGCCAAAAAGCGACAGAGTTGCCGGGCATACGACCAAAAACCCGTAGAGCCCGAAATGATCGCCCACTGCCTCACCGCCGCCAGGCTCGCCCCTTCGGCCTGCAATTCACAGCCGTGGAAGTTTGTCGTCGCCATAGCCGCCGAGCACTTCTGTCTCGCCGCAACCGAACTCGACCTGGGCACATGTATCATAGGATGGTTCGACGAACAGGCCCTCAAGCGCGCCCTCGCCATTCCACCCCGAAAGCGTGTCGAACTCATCCTAACCGTAGGCTACCCCGCAACCGATCAAACACGCCCAAAAAAACGAAAGCTCCTCGAAGACATCACATGCTACAACCGCTACGAGTAACTGGCTACCGCTTCGCCGCGGCAGGCTTGCTGAGAAGTTGGTAGGGTATCCCGATTCATCGGGAGTAGCCCACGCTACTTTGCCGCCGCCGGCCTGCTGAGCAGATTATACAGCCACGCAAATATCGCTCCGCCTATGAGCGCGTCAAAGAAGCCCCACACCATCCCGATAACACTCCCGAGGGCGCTCACATTGTAGCCGATATAGAACCTGCCGATTATCAGCTTATCACCGGTAGCCCCTTCAAACATAATCAGCCACCACGTAAGTGCAAGCAGTCCAAGCCCCCAGATCAGCCCACAGGCCATCGCAAAAGCCTTAACATTAAGCTTCATAATCTATCTCCCGCATAAACTCACTATCAATACGAACAACCTCATAATAATCTATACGGCAATACGGCAAAAAGTTTTGAAGTAATGCTTGCATTAAAGTCCTGCCTCGCTATAATTAGCCCGCTGCAAATAATCGTCAAAAATGCAACTCGCTCGACATGCTATTAGCATTGACAACTAAGATGGGGGCAACCGCAATTGATTCTGAGGAAGGGTCATGGTAAGGCGTGCTATTACTGTTTTCGCTTTGGCTGCAATCGTGGCTCATACGTCGGCTTTCGGCTTAGAACTTCGTACCGATAAATACTACACATGGGGCATCAGCAGTGATGATGTAAGTATTGCCGAGGGCAGCATCATTACCGAAGCCCTTCTTACAATTCATGGCATAACGAACTGGAACAACAACCTGCATATACACATTGTGGATAATCCGCCCCTGGACTTCGTCGCCAATGAAGACCACGACATCGGTGATTTTTTCCAGGACTTCGGCGGCCTGCTGAGCGGTTACAGCTACGAACTTGTCAATGGAGACCTGGTCATAACTTTCAGCCGGATCAACGAAGAAAACTCGTGGGTGTGGGACATTTATGATTATCCCTTCAATTTCCAGTTAGCCGATTCATCCGACGTCTTATATTCCTCCTCACTCCTTGAACTCATCGACTACGCCGGCAACAGCACTCCCTTCGGCATAGGCCTCGACCCCGACAGCGCCGATGACTTCAGTTTCAGGGGCATCTCTCTTCAACTCACAGTCAACTCTTTCGAAGGGGAGCCTGTCCAATCGCTTCTGACTTTCTCGTATGGAGACATCAATCGGGCTCCTGTGCTGGAGAGTCTTGTCAGTCAGGCAGTCGCAGAAAACGAGGAGGTAAGCTTTGTCGTTAAGGCCGAGGATCCCGACGGAGATAATGTAATCTACACAGTGCAGAATCTCCCCAATGGCGCCGTCTTTGAAAATGGCGTCTTCCGATGGACTCCTTCGTATGACTTTGCATCACAAAACTCTACAGAAGTCCGCCAAGTCACATTCATCGCCGATGACGGGCGACTTTCATCCAGTGAGACTGTTACTATATGGGTCTCCAACTCCAACAGAAGCCCGATTCTGGCGCACATTGGCGCCAAGGTGGGCAGCGAAAACGCGGAACTGTCGTTCACCATAAACGCAACAGACCCGGATGGAGATGACATAGAGTATAGCGCCTACTGCCTTCCCCACGGTGCGGAATTCGAAAATGGAAATTTTTCCTGGAGACCGGATTATGACCAGGCAGGCGATCATTACGTGCTTTTCGTAGCCCGTGACGGACTCGCGATAGATTTGGCATCTACGCTCATAAAGGTAAACAACACAAACCGCCCACCTGTCCTGGCGCCCATTGTCGCCAAGGTGGTCAGCGAAAACACGGAACTGTCGTTCACCATAAACGCAACAGACCCGGATGGAGACGACATAGAGTATAGCGTCTACGGCCTGCCCTATGGCGCGAAATTCGAAAATGGGAATTTTTCCTGGAAACCGGATTATGATCAGGCAGGCGATCATTACGTGCTTTTCGCAGCCCGTGACGGACTCGCGATAGATTTGGCATCTACGCTCATAAAGGTAAACAACACAAACCGCCCAGACTGAGAAGTATCCTCGCTTCCCTTGGATAAAGGGTAAAAGGACAAAAGAGTAAAGGGTTATAACTCCAGGAGGAGGCGAAATCCGAAGTAGTAGTAGCGACCCGACGGCACGCCGCTGGTGAGGCTGACAACGCGGCAGAAAGAGGCATCGCCGCCCCAGTAGCCGCCGCGGAGAACACGGCTCTCGCCGCTAAAAATCGACGACGTCCACTCCCACAGATTGCCGCTCATGTCATAGCAGCCGTAGAAACTCCTGGCGTCGTTCGTGCCGCCTGCGCCATTAAATGAGCCCACAGGCCGCGAACCGCCATAGTAATAGTCATAATTACACCAGGTACTGTCAATGCTGTCTCGTTGGAAACCGTAGGTCCACAACTTATTCAATACAGGGTCCCACCCGGCAGCTTTTTCCCACTCCTGTTCAGTGGGCAGACGGTAGTTCTGGCCGGTCATTGCACTTTTCCAGGCGGCATAGATCTGGGCATCATAGAACGATACATAGTAGACAGGGTAGTTTTCTCGCCCGACTTGAACCTCATAAGAATAATTGCCCGGATCACCTGTCCGGTCAATCTCCTGCCAACTGTCCCAGTGGTTGCCGTCAGGATCGGCACTATTTAGAAACTCACAATAAGCGGCTGCGGTTACTTCGTATTTGTCCATTGCGAAATCAGCAAGGAAAACATAGTTCTCCGGGTCGGCATCCTCATAGGCGAACCAGCCTGCGGGGACAAGAACCATATCTTGCGGAACGCGTGTCCCCGTAAGCCAATCACCTGCCATGACAGCCAGGTCCGCCAAGTCTATAAAACAGTCCCCGGTAAGGTCGCCGGGGGGACATTCCGCATATCCCGACACACCCAACACAAGAATTACACATATAAGAATTGACTTCTTCACAATTCCATCACTTCCAAAAAATGACGTTTCCCCGCAAATCACCCAAAACCATTGTATCCTTTTGGCCCTGTCAATCAAAGAAGAATAGTAAAGAAAATTACCAAACGATACAAATTACGTATAATCCCCGATGGAGAGGGCTGTTTTCAGCACTTTTTGAAGGGTGGGACGATGAAAAAGCTGTCATTGCCTTGTATTTTTTCGTGTGTTGCACTGGCAACCGGGGCACACGAATTTCACGGATTTTAGTGGCCATTGATTCGTGGCCACTAAAATCCGCGTATCAGAGCATATTTTTAATGTTTGGCTGGTGTTATCCGTTTAGTTTCCATCCTGGTCGGTACTTTCGGCTCAGTAGAGCGTCGGCTTCTGCGTTGTTGGTGACGCGGCCGGCGGCGCCGTCGTATTCGATTTTCTTGCCGACGCGATAGGCGACAAGCCCCAACAGCATTTGCTCGATCAGGTTGCCGCTGTACTCAAAATCGCAGGTCGTCTTCAGATTGCCCTTGGCGGCGTTGGACCATTCCTTTTGGAAATGCCCCAGATCCGGAATCATCTCGTCCTTGTCCCGACGATTGTAATAACTCATATCCGCATCGTTACCGAACGGCAAAAGCATCCGCGAACCGAAGTCGGCGATCACATAACCCTTCGTGCCCTTAAACATAACCCCGTGCCCGATCCTGTTCAAATCGACATAACCCTTAGGCGATCTGGGCATCGCACCGCCCTGACACCAGGTAAGCCCGATGGGTCCGCGCCAGTCATTGGCCGGAAGCTGGACAGTCGATTCCATTTTCACAGGCGTAACATCCGGGTTGAACGGGTCGCCGGTCGCTTCGCAAGAAGTAGGAAGCCCACCGTCGATAGCGCACCAGGCAAGATCCATAGTATGGCTGCCCATATCACCGATCTGGCCGCTGCCGAAATCCCAGTACATGTTCCAGTGGAGGCAGTTGGCGCCCGGGCCGCCGGAGAAGTACTCAGGATTGTAGGGATGGAAAGGCGCAGGCCCGATCCACAGATCGTAGTGCAGGTTCTTGGGCGGGTCGCCCTTCGCCGGGAGATAACCGGGCTTTGGAATCTGGCGATTGCCCCACGCATAAACATGCTTCAAATCACCGATCGCACCGTCTATGATCAGTTCACGAACACGATTGAAATTAGGATTCGCATGACGCTGCGTCCCGACCTGGGTTGCGAGTTTGTTCTTTTTCTTCAGATAGTTTGCACGAACAACGCGTACCTCGTTAACGCAATTCCCCAGCGGCTTCTCGCAGTAGATGTGCAAGTCGCGGCTCAGAGCCCAGTTGGCGACAAAAGCATGCGTTTGATCCGTCGTGCAGCAGACCACTGCATCGAGATCCTTCTGTTCGAGACACTTGCGCCAGTCAACGTAAGTTTTGGCCTTGGGCCACTTCTTAACTGCGCCCGTCAAATGGTTCTCATCCACATCGCAAAGCGCAACAACGTTCTCGCTCGAAATCGCATTGAAGTGAGCCAGCGCCCGACCCCATGTGCCGATCAGGGCGACATTGAGCTTGTTGCTGGGTGCGTTGGCGCCGAACAATGTTCCGCTGGGCAAAATGGTCAATCCCATTCCCGCAGCCGCAGTCGATTTGAGGAACTGCCGTCGTTGAATCTTCTTCTCCATCATTATCTTCTCCTTTAGTTAGGGTTCCAAGTTACCTGCTTACAAACCGTAAACCTTAAGTTTACACGTCATGGCAATGAAATACAAGCCAACAAGCAAAAAAAAAACGCTTCGGCGGACGCCAAATCCTTTGAAGATATTTCGCATGGGCGGCATCTGGAGGGCATTTCTTAGGTTTTTTCAAAAAAAACACTGCCTGCAATAGTACTCTGCAAGTTGGGTCCAGTAAAGGGTTTACGGGGCCGGACTGTATTTTGCGGCTCCAAAGTTACATTTTTTCCTATTTTTTTCTTGACGGGTTTGGAGATGTTGTTATACGCTATATCCTGCATCAGGGGTGTGCTGCGTTGGGAGGCAAATAATACTTTGGCGGCATGGGATTAAGGAGATGGAGTCATGGCCAGGTCAATTCTGCGGGCGGGTAAGATTGCCGGCGTTGTTATCGTTGCAATAATCGTTGTCGCAGC
>JAGHBX010000535.1 GCA_021160785.1 Planctomycetota bacterium
AATAGCCGTCCAAGGCCGAACCGCAAAGATAACACCCGCCCCCTGCCGCTAAGACTCCTGTCGCCACCCGACTAAGCAGGCAATACGCACCCTCTTATGCCAAATAAAGTTAATTAGAGCCGATTGACCGTTGATGTCATTCCCGCGAAAGCGGGAATCCAGAAAGCTCGTGGTTTAGCCCACCCTGCTTGCTTTGGGGGTTGGGTCAGGTTCGTGGCGATGCGGAGGGTCTGATTTTTTCGAGAAGTTTGCTGATTGTGAGCTGGGTCTTTAGTAGTGGTCTGTCCTGGAGGTGTTTGTTGAACAGCCTGAGTTGTATGTCGATTGCTCCGATAGCCCAGTCGATGTAGTGGGGCTTGTGGCTGGGCTGATGGTGGGCTTCGTCGAGGAGTCCTTTTTTTATCATGTTGAGGAATCTGCTTCTTGTGCTTCGGCTTATTTCGGTTGGATTTGCGGACCATTCCTTCAGCTCTTCGTACTGCCTGCGGAATTTTCGGCTGGATGCAAGCTGTGCGGCGGTGAGGTAGTCATCCGGGTTGCAGGCGATCTGGAGTCCTTTGAGCGCCATGATGAGAGGTTCGTAGTTTGCCCGCGCATCAAGGCGGATGAACTTGTATTGCTGGATGTACTTGGCGGCGAACATGGCGGATTTTTCTCCGATCTCGTCGACCCTCAAGCGTGAGCGTCGTTTGCTGATTCGTGAGAAGACAAGTTCTTCGCCCTGGCCGTACTGTTTCATTTCGTTGTGCTGCATTCGGGATATCCAGAGCCTTCCCGTTGGCTTTTCGAGTGTGCCTCCGCCAAGCACGAGCAGGCATTTTACAAAGCTAAGGGGCAGGACCCTTCGATTGGCCATTTTTTGGCGTTTTATCTGGAATGACAGGTGAAGACTGTGGGCGCGAACGGGGTAGAAAGCTGCGATCTGTTGTATCAACTGGCTTAGCACCCATGGGTCAGCGGTGGATGGTTTCGATATTTCGCCTAAGATGTTTAGTCTGCCCGGCGCCAGTTCGAGAAAGCCTCTTCTTCGCGGTCCGAACTCTCCGGTATGATCGTCGATATATCCGCCGAGTTTCCAGCACAGGACATCGAGTGCAAAATCGTGGAAGTATTTGAATCCGTCGAAAAGTGTGTCGTGCCCCTGGATGTCGCGATGTACGGCCTTTGCGCCGAGATTGCTGAGTTCGAGTTCCGCTCCGAGTGGTATGAGCCCGTGTCGAGCATTTGCGCGGATGCGTTCGATTTCGCTTCTGGCAACTCGTGAATCGAAGACATTGTCGGCGGCGCTGACGGCGTATTTAACGTAGTCGATAAGGTCGTATTTTCCGTCGGCGGGCATGGTTTCGAGACACTGCTGAAGTATCGAGTCGACGGCGGCGCTGCTGGCGTTTATCATTCGGAGTGCAACGAGCAGGCCGATGGATCGGGTGAAGAATCTCTTTGAGGGGCCTAATCGGTCAAGCTCGAATCGATATCGCGACTGGACGAGGGCCTCGAACTGGTTGAGCAGAACCTGCTTGACGACGAGTGCGAGATAGTTTTCGATCAAGGGAGCGGCTTCCGGGTCGTCGTAGAGGTGGCGGATACTGGGGACCGGCCTGTTGAGTTCGTGTTCGAGATAGAAATCGCTGACGGCCTCGCTTCCGAGGTGGCTGATTACGAGGTCCCTTTCTGTGGTTCCGAGCAGTTCTCTTCGTGCTCTTCTTTCGACGTCTGCGTCGAGTGATTTTTCGCCCGGTCGTGTGTGTTTCTCGAAGAATCTCTCGATTCTCTTTCTAAGCCACAGTTCTTGTATGAGATTGATGTGGAAACGGTCGCCGAATCGTTTTCGCATGTCTTTTGGGCTGACGAGATAGGCCTGGGTCTGTATGAAGCCTGCGGCGGTGTTGACCCGCACGGTTTCCCTTTCATAGAGTCTGCCTTCGTAGCGATCTATTTCGGCCATGGCTTCGGGGGGGACGTTGTAAACGACAAAACCCTCGATTTTTTTCGCCCGGTCCGCCACGGCATAGAAATACACGTTGTCCGGGCTGACGCGCCGGTGGTTGGACAGGATAGCCAGTTCCGCGAACAGCACCTTAGGGTCGGGATGGGACGGTTTGAGTGTGAAACTACAGCCGCAGACAGACTGAAAGATGGAGTGGTCTTTCAAAGAGCCGTATACGAACAGATTGACGTTTTTGTCCTGCATAGCTTTGATCCGGCCGGTCAGTGTACAATTCTATTAACGTGTGCGTGGATACAGGTCAGGATTTCATAGCAGATGGTGTCTGCCAGTTCGGCGAGTTTGTAGACGCCGCAGGGAGAGTCGTGGACGTTGTCTACGATAGTCGCCATTTGCCCCAATGAGACGTCGGGCGCATCGGTTACATCTATGATGAGCTGGTCCATGCAGACTCGTCCGATTACACCGACGAGATGTTCGCCGAGTTTCATTACAGCCTTGTTCGAAAAGCACCTCCAGTACCCGTCGGCGTATCCTAACGGTACGATGGCGGCGGTGGTATTGCGTGTGGGCGTAAAAGAGCCTCCGTAGCTTACGGGATGTCCGGCGGGAATGTGCTTTATTTGGACGATCGGCGCCTGCAGTTTCATCACCGGCTGAAGCTGTACGGGGGGATCGGCCATTGGTCGGGAGTAGTAACCGTAAAGTGATATGCCGCAGCGCACCATGTCGAAGTGGGCTCGGGGCATTTTGATTGTTGCAGGGC
>JAGHBX010000277.1 GCA_021160785.1 Planctomycetota bacterium
CCATTTGCCAATATAGCAAACCTCGTATCCCTTCTCACCCAACGCTCGCGGCCAGGAGAAGAGGTCGGGTCTCAGCGGAATGTTGTTTTCGACGACGCCCGTGACGTTCGGGAACAGACCGGTGACCATACTCGATCGGCATGGCGAACATACCGGCTGCGTGGCGTAGCATGACGAAAACAGTGTGCCTTCATCGGCCAGTTTGTCGAGCGCCGGTGTAATCGCCTTGTCATTTCCGTAACATCTTAGCGTGTCCTTTCGCTGCTGGTCCGTCATGATATAGATTACGTTTGGCCTGCGACGTTCGGCTTGCCGGGCAAGCAGGGCTCGGGACGCTGTTGGCGCCGCAAGGACGCTTAACGCAGCGGTCCTCATGAATTGGCGTCTGGTCATCGACATCATCGCTCGTTTCATAATGTAATATTCCTTACAGACATAGAGGATAATTCTATACCTTAGGGTGTTTACCGGGTACGGTATGGCACGAAGTGCAACTCATTTTACCTCGGCTGTTTTGGATTGTGCTGCCTTTTGCAGTGTGGCAGGCGACGCAACCTTTTGGTTTTGGAGGTCTCGTCGGACCGGCGGCATGTGGGGCGGCAAAGTGTGCATTGAGGAGTTCGACGGTTTTTCGAGTTACATCGGCGGTGAGTCGTTTACATCGTTCCTTCTGTTCTTTGGTGTGCGTCTTTTCTCCGGAGACTTTACACCATTTAGTAACTGACATGTGGCAAAGTATCGAATTGGATATGGAAGCCGGCATTGCCATTTTTACGAACGGTTTGGATGGTTGGAACGTGGGTAGTTTAGCCGTTTCGTACCATTTGAACAACTTTGAGATGAGTTGTTTCTGCTGCGTTTCATCCCGGACAAACAAGCCTGTCAGGGCTGCGGCGCCGTTGAGGGCGCCGCACAGAGAACCCCATCCTCCTGCTCCACCTGCACCGTAAACCATCATATCAACAGGGAAAGATATGTATGGTTCGCCAAACTTGTTACCCAGTTGCTGCATTACGGGCGCAAACACACCATACATGCAATGCCCTTTGGCAGTGGCGTAGTATGCCTGCTGTGCCAAGTAGTCGGGCCTGAGCTTTGAGTATTTCCAGGCTCTTGCGGGCTTATTATCTTTGCCCGTGTTGGGCTTCGCTTGAATGTCTTTACTGCTTGACAGAGCACACGCTCCAGCGGCCGCTCCGACGGTAGCAAGCATCTGTCTTCTGGTAACAAGATTCATCTGAGATTCCCCTATGAGTTACTTTTCTCCGTATGTCACCGATAATCCTACCAAAATCACTTTGAACAATCAAGGATATACTTTACAGTCTAAAATCTATCTTGGCGCCGTCGGGTTGAAATGATTACCTTTAGAACCAGCCGGCCGATTGCAGCCAGTTGACGATCAATAATTCGAGGTCGCGGTTACCTATATGGCCATCGCGATTCAGATCGGTGGATAGTTCCATTTCGGATCGGAGCCAATCGGAGGCCATCTGAGCAAAATCGCAGCCGTCGGCAATCCCGTCGTTATTGATGTCGGCGAGTACGCCCCAGGCCGGGGGGGATTTGCTTGCTTCGGCGGCGCCTCCGTATGCGCCCAGGTTGATTCGTACATTTGCCGCGTCATCGCTCTCGTCTCCCAGCGGGGTGCCGGGATGGCCGGTATTGATCGCTATACTGGTTACGGGATCGATTACCCATGTTTGACTGTCGGGATGCCAGCGGTCGGCCTGGGACATTAGATGAAAATCGCCGTTGTTCGGATCCGCAAACAGCGGGTCTCCGGCGATACTGCCCCGGCCCAGGTCCATGATCGTCCCCGGCCTCGAAGCTACGGTATCGGCGATGCGCTCCGCCGGGACCAGACAATAGTGCATATCGAGATACGTCTCATACGGATCGCCGTCTCTATCTTCATCGACGTGGCCAAAAATCCGCTCGGGGATATCCCAGAAAATATTGTTTCGCAGATAAGCTCCCTTTCCCGGGTCGGCGCGGCTTGGAATGGCAAAATTGATGGCGCTGTATTCTCTCGTAGGGTTTGTGGAGTCGGGCGAAATTTTCGCTACCACGTTGTTATAGAAATTCAGAAACGTATCATTCTTCAGATCGATGACATAGTCGATGTCGTAGAATATATTGCGCACGCATGTGATGACGCCCTCGACATTGTCATCACCGGTGGAGATGACGTTGGCCTGGCCGGACGATTTGTTCCAGGCATCCTTGCCGATGTGCATAAAAACATTTCCTTCGATATGCGCATCTCCGCCCAGGTCCAGACACTCATCCCCGGCACCGAGAAAGACATTGTTCAAGACACGCAGAATCGGTCCCGGCGCCGTCGGGCCGGAAAAATCGATCACGTCATTATGCCCCAGGTTCTTTCCGAAGGTGTTGTTTTCGATAATCATCTTGCCGCCGGGCAGAATGCCGCTGCCCTTGATATTCTCTACTACATTGTCGTCGCCGGAGCCGGGAAATTCGCCCTCGCCGAACCGATCCGGAAAGAAACAATGCCGCACGTGCAGGGAAGAATCGACCGTGTAAATCAAGCGTCTGCGTCCGCCGGACAGGGTACTGTGCTCGATGAGCAGTCGGGAATCGTTCAGTCCGACTGTGCCGCCCATACTTTCAGCGCCGGAGATATCCACATAGGACAATATATTCTCTTCAACCGTACCTTCCAGACGAATCCCGACCCAGTCGCCGCTTTCACCGGGCGTGAGTCTAAACTGAATCCGTTCCTGGGCGGTCCCCTGAGCCAGAATGCGTCCGCGAATCTCAATCGTAACGCCGGGGTCCACCTGGACCACCGTACCGGGCTCGATGATCAGCGTCTCGCCCGCCGGTACCGTAAAATCGCTCTCGACCGTAACGACGCCGCTCCATGTACTATCCGCCGCGGCGACTTGCAGCAAGCCCAACGCTGCGAAAAGACAAATAATCCGGCACTTTCCCATGAGTTACTTTTCTCCCAGAGACCATCCGTCGCGGTATGGCGGATGAATCAATTGATTTGCTTCGGGCAGGTTGGTCACTTTGAGGTTTTTGTGATCCCATTCTATCCTGGTGTCAACCTGTCTTGCCACATTACCGAGCAGGCATGTTTCGGTGAGCATTCCGGAATAGCCGAAATCGGCTCCCGCCTGTCTGTTCTCCTTGCAGGCGGCGACCCATTCCATCTCATGGCTGCATTTGATGCGCGGAATAGTTTCGGGCGGCTTCTTGTATTCCTTCATCCTGCTTTCGGGTATCAGCCTTGGCCCTTCGCCGTAGACGCCCGCCATGAGTTTACCTTTCGTGCCCTTAAAAAGCGAACCGCCCTCAGAGTTGCCCAACCGCCGGCCGTCTTCGAGATCTTCGGGTCTTGGCGGGCGCGTTCCCTCGTACCATGTCAGTTTGACGGGTGGAAGGTCGCCGCGAGCGCCGAACTTATAGGTTACGATTGACGAAAGCGGGTGGGTGTCTTTGTTTAAGCCCATCGAAGTGGCGTCGATGCTTGTCGGGTGCGTGAGCTTCAGGGCGGTGAATACCGGATCGAGCGTGTGAGCCCCGCGGTCGCCCATCATCCCGCAGCCGAAATCCAGCCAGCATCGCCATACTCGCGGATGATAAGCAGGGTGATAAGGCCTTTCGACCGCCGGGCCTAACCATAGGTCCCAGTTTAGCTTATCCGGAACCGCGGGAGTTTCTTTCGGGCGGCTCGACCATTTGGAACTCCAGCTTGCGTGCCCCCACGGATAATACGACAGGCTGCACCAGGCATCCACTTCGCGAATCTCTCCGATAGCGCCGTCGGCAATCCATTCGCTGATCAGCCGAATACCAACGTCGGAGTGCCCCTGGATACCCATCTGTGTCGTAACGCCGAATTTCTTGGCGGCCTTTGCCAACATTCGCGATTCATAGACATCGTGCGTTAGCGGTTTCTGGCAATAGACGTGCTTGCCGCGCCTCATCGCCTCCATCGAAATAACCGCGTGCGTATGATCGGGCGTGGCTATCAGCACCGCATCAATATCCTTCTCGACATCCAGCATCTGGCGATAGTCATAGTATGTCCGGGCATTCGGATAGCGTTTGAACGTCCCGGCGGCGTAGTTGTGATCCACGTCGCAAAGGGCGATGATGTTCTGGCTTTCCAGTTGGCGCAGGTTGCCGCCGCCCATGCCCCCGACTCCGATGCCGGCGATATTGAGCTTTTCACTCGGCACAACATGCCCGGGCCCGCCCAGAACATGTCGAGGAACCACAAAAGCCGCCGCCGCCGCCGTCGAACCGGCTAAGAATATGCGCCTGTTAATATTCATCGCTGTCATAGTATCTCCTTTAACTTAGCCTGAGATTTCTGTATCGCAACCAACATCTGTCATTCCCGCGAAAGCGGGAATCCAGAGCGAATAGTATGGATCCCCGCTTTCGCGACGATGACATCGGGAATTATTTCTTGCCACAACAAAAACCAACAACAATAACTCCGCTCATGTATATGACTCACAAGTATTACTCAACTTCGTCGATCTTCTCCATACCGGCCTGCCAGAAATCTCTCAGAAATTTCGCTCGCAGACTGTTAAGGGCATTGCCGGCGCCGGCTCGATTCATGTCCAGTTCTTCGATGAGCACGGCTTCTTTGAAGATGGGCGCTTCCTGAAGCAGCACGCCGTCAGGGGCGACAATGCGGCTTTGGCCATGACTTCCGACCCACGGTTTCACCACCTGTGGGGCATTGGCATGTACTATGTACACGCCGTTCTCCACGGCTCGCGCCACCACCTGGGCTCGATACGGATCCAGCTTGTGTTCGGCCTGTAGGTCCGATTCCCAGGACAGATAGAAAACCAGACGGGCGCCCTTCAGCACGGGCAACCGCACCAGTTCCGGATAGCGGGAATCATGGCAGATAATGATCGAGCAGGTGACGTCATCGATTTTGAAGGTGGAGAGCCTGTCTCCGGGTTGGGCCCAGGGTTTGTCACCGCCCACCAATTGGATCTTGGCCTGACGATAAATTGTACGGCCCGCATGGTCGATGACAAGGGCCATGTTGTACCGGACACCATCTTCGAAATACGGGGAACCCACAATGGCGTACATATCATTCTCATCGCAGGCATGGGCAATAGTTTCCTCGGATTTTTTCAATTGCTTTTCGGTGTATTTGGGGATTTCGTTTTTGAACTAGCCGGTAGTGGCGCATTCCGGGAACAAGGCTGCGCGTACGCCTTGTTTGGCCAAATCGGCGATGTGTTCGCAGATTCGTTTGGTGTTCTTCTCCAGATCGTCGCTTACGGCTAATTGAACAGCCGCCACTTTGATATGTCCCGGCGCCGATAGCCGTTGGTTTCCCCGGTGTACGTGTTGCGACAGTGTTTTAGCGAACGCTTCGGGGCGGCGACGCATTAAGTTCTTCTGCTTGATTTTGCTGCTATCTATTTCAAAGTAGAAGATGCCCTTTTTACCTGTTTCGTTGAGGATGATTTCGCCGGTGGGGGCGATGGCCAATGTCTGCAGGGGATGGGTGAACACGAAGTAGCAGTTGTTGTCCCGCGCCCTGACGCGGAGCATGATGTCGTTCCATTCACCACGGGAGCCATAGGATGGGTTAATGATTATATGGGCGCCGTCCAACGCCAATGCCGTGGAGGTTTCGGGCGCCTGCCGCTCGTAACAAATGATCATGCCGACGCGGCCGTACGCCGTGTCAAATGCCTTCAACTCATGGCCGGGCCGGTAATTGGGAGGGACAAAATACGGTTGCGCCATGTGCGTTTTACGGTGCCGGTGCAGAATTTCACCTTGAGCGTCGATCCAAACGCAGGCATTGTACAGGTAATCGCCGTCCCGTTCCAGGAAACCTAAAACAAAATCCACATTCAATTCTTTGGCCAGTTCCCGGATTTTCGTCACAGCCGGACCGTCGACAGATTCGGCAATTTCCTGGAACATGGGTTCCCATTTGGGACGTTGGTCTCCGGAGCGGCGCACAAAATCAATGAGATATCCTTCCAAAGCCCCTTCGGGAGTGATGAGGATTTTGGCCCCGTTTTTAGCGGCCCGGCGGGCCAAAGTATCCATTGTTTTCAGGTTAGCTTCTTTGTTCCATTTTTCAGGAATGAACGATAAGCTGGCGACCTTTACCTTTTTGCCAACTTCATCCGCCGCAACCGCAGTTGTCCCGCACACGAAGCTTAGTACGATGGATGCGGCCATAATGCTCACAAGCGATTTATGTCGAATGCTCATACCAATCCTTCAAAAAAAAGGTAACCGTTTACAGTTTTTCCTGTTAATCTCGCCCATCAGACAGCATCAAACCAATCGCTCTTTTTTGACAGGAGATGAAAGGATCGCCCGCACACCGTGGGGTTTGACCCCTTAAATTTATTCACACAAGGAAAAACCTGGATTCCATATTCTACCGCCGTGCATGACTGCCTGGATAATCGCCGACAGCGATAGCCCAGTCAGATTTATAGGGCGCCGTCCATGTTTGCGATCCGCATTTTAGCATTTCGAGCTTGATTTCCTTATAGGGTTTGAGGGCGTCAACCGCAATGGCCGGCAGGGAAATTTTGGCGGCGGATAAATCCAATTCGATGGATTCAGCATTTTCCCTGTAAAAGACAAAGTGGATGTTATCTGCATCAGCCAGGCACATGCCGTCTGTGAGACTGTTGTTGGGAAACATGTCTTTACGAAAACGATTCTTAAAGAATACGGAATATGTTTTGATCCAGTTTGGATTTGAGTAAGCCTTTGATCCGAATGTATGGGACTGACCATCCAGCAGCCCCCAGATGTTCGCGACACCGCCTGCCATGGCCGAATGCCACAGGCCGCGTCGCGTCATCTCTTCGGTGTAATCCTTTTCCGGATAACCGCCCTGGCGAATGCGAAAGCGGTCCTCGGAGAAGGAGGGTTTGTCGGGGCGGGCTTTGATCGTGGCACAATACGCTTCATACGTCGGACGGTGTTGCTCGTAGGAGGCATAGTCAAGCCCCTCATACACCTGGGGAAAGTCGATGCCGGGCTGATAGTGGTTCGGGCCAACAGATCGTCCGCCCAGCATATGCGACCAGCTCATGTGGCGATGCATGTACGCATGCCACTGCTTCAGGTCTTTTTCCTGAACCCACTCATCGAGGTCAAAGCCATACCCCATCGTCCAGCCGGGCACAGGTCCCAACCTGGCTGCGATGTATCGCTGAAGGCGTCGGTCTACCGGGCCGTTTTTTCCGCCCAGGCCGATAGGCGTTTGGCGTCGCTGCTCGTCGCCCCACATCCAGAGATGGACTATGCCGCCGGAAGCGTACGTTTTGTTGATCAAAAGTTCCAGAGCCTCGAAGGTTCGCATATCCGGATTGGGATCTTTGCTCGCCAGATCTGTCGCCCGTTCCTGCTGGATATCAAACCACCTGCAAAATACATAAGTATGAAATCCGTTAAAACCGTGTTCGACGATAAAGGTCTGAATGTCTCTATCGATGCGTTCCGGATCGTTGTAGAACATATCCGGTGTGTTATACATGACCAGTTGCGGAATAAAAACCTCACCGGTTCCGCTAAAGGCCCATTTGCTGCCGGAGCAGGTTACAAATCCTCGACCAGCGGGGTTGTTTTCGATGGTCGCGGTGCCCCGCCGGTTGCCGAGTGCCTGTATTTCACTGGTGGTTTCAAATTTCCATTGACCGTACAGGGGTGCGGTAAACCGGAACTTCCACATGTCTTTACCGGCATAAAATATACCGGTTGTGATCTGCCGGCCGCTGCTGTGTGTAAAAGTAACCGTTGCATCAACGTCGAAAGGATTCCCTTTAACAGCCGGCGCCGCGAGGGTCCATTCAAGAGGAACCCATTGTTTTCCGTGTTGATCCATCGTTGTAACCGCAGATGCTCCGGGGGCGGTAAGCAATATCATGAAAAACATGAAAACAACAACACATCTGTTCCCACATGGATATTTCATCTGACATTTCCCATATAACATTTTATATCATACCTCAGCTATCCCGATGCATCGGGACAGGGCCTGTCTTCTAATAGAATATCAAATCGCCCTCGAAAGCTCAAGCTTTCCAATCTCTCTTTTTTGACAGGATAATTTGACAGGATAACAGGATGAAAAACAGATGATAAAAAATCATGTTATCCTGTCAAAAAAATTCCGTGAACGGTTACGAACCGTCTTTTTCAATTTCATATACTCTTACGTAGTCTATGTAGAAGTAGCGGGGGAGTTTCTGTTTGCTTATGTCTCCGTTCCAGGCTCTGATTTCGTCTGACAGTATTACGTAGGCCGGAACCTGTGAAACGCCGCCGTCTTTTGTTCGCCATGATTGCTGCCCGTCGATGTAGAAGATGTATTCATCCGGCGACCAGTACAGGGCAAACGTATGCCACCCTTCGCTTATGCCGGCCACGTCGATCTGGCAGGCTGAGGAGGAGTGGTGCTTTCCGTATCCATCCCAGTGCATTGCATGCTGCACGCGGTCGTAGTTCTTGAATTTCTCCATGATGTCGATTTCCGTACCGTCGCGGCCGTCGTTGCCGACCTTTCCAACGCCCGGCGACTGCAGCCAAAAGGCAGGCCCATGCCCGCGTGCCCCCGTAAAGCGACATCTCGCCACAAAAAACCCAAAGCGTTTTTCGAATTTGCCTTTTGTGTTCACCGCACCGGTCGTGTATTTATCGCCTTTTTTCTTGACACGGATTTCAAGTGAACCTTTGCCGTCAAGCCGGACGTCTTCCTTAAGCCAATAGCCGTCCTTGCGCACGTGATCGCCTAAGATATTCCATTTGTCGCCGTCGATAGCTTTACCGTTAAACTCGTCGCACCAAGCCAGCTTCCATTTTTTCCCGTCCCCAAGCCGAGGAAGAAACTTAGCCCCCTTAGCAGGATCGGCCTTTGGAAGCTTAACGGCAATCGAACGCTTAACCGGCTTGGGCGCCTGCTTCGCCTCTTC
The DNA here is from genome assembly GCA_021160785.1 of Planctomycetota bacterium. GTDB lineage: Bacteria > Planctomycetota > Phycisphaerae > Sedimentisphaerales > Anaerohalosphaeraceae > B28-G16. The sequence goes on from JAGHBX010000277.1 coordinate 8,970, forward strand.
ACCCCACACATTCGAAAAACACAAAGCAACTAAAACAAAAACTAAAACTAAAAGTCTCTTCATGGCATTTCCTTTGTTCATGTGCGATTTTCGTAACCGTTCACAGGCTTTTTTGACAGGATGACAGGATTAACACAGTGTTAAGTGATTCAGTGGTTAAGTGGTTAAGGCTTAAAACCTGACACTTAAAACTTAAAACTAAAAAAGCCCGTTATCCTGTCAAAAAAATTCCGCCGCCAAGATGTCATCCCCGCGAAAGCGGGGATCCAGAACAAATAGCCTGATTTTCGGCAAAAGATACTAACAGAATATCAAATCGCCCTCGAAAACTCAAGCTTTCCAACGGAACTTGTCCCGGCGCGCCGGGATTAGCGAAATATGTCAGCCACAATAATTGTGGTTGTGGAATTGTCGGCTTTGGGTATAATGACAGGAGATGAAAATACCGCATCTTAAGCGGTATAGACTAATAATTGTTATGCCCGGACAAGATGATATGAACAAGCCCGTTCCAGTATATCTCCCAAGCAACGAACCCTATCTCGGGCACCCCACGCTGCTCGAATTCGACCAAGCTATCCCCAAGGCCATACAGACGCACGTCTGCCTCGCCCAAAGCACTTTCCAGCAGTCGCCCACGCCGCTTCAGCGTGCCGCTGCCCAACTGATCTCCCAGTCGGTAAGTATCGCCCTCAGTATTCG
>JAGHBX010000134.1 GCA_021160785.1 Planctomycetota bacterium
GAACCAATGGGGCGCTTCTTGGTCCGAGCCATGCGGGCACGCCGAGGCTCGTCCCGGAGAGCAAGAGAAAGGCATACGGCAAACCGCCACGGCTTCTGGAGCGATCGGGCAACCATCATCAGGAGTGGATCAAGGCCTGCAAGGCGGGCAAGCCGAAAGACGCCAAGAGCGGTTTCTGGTATGCCGGCCCGTTTACCGAGGCCCTGTTAGTGGGCAATCTCGCGGTTCGGACGGGCAAGCGTGTTGAGTGGGACAGCAAGAAGATGCGATCGGCCAATGTTAGTGAAGCCAATGACTTAATTAGCAAGATATACCGAAAAGGCTGGAAGATTTAGATTTACGTTTTAGTGTCGTTTGCCTTCGGGTCAAACGGATTGACTGAAATAACTTATTAGGAGAAATCGTTATGTATCGAAAAGCAGCGTTCTTTGTATTAGCGGCGATTGTGGTCCTGGCTTGTTGCCTGCCCCAGGCGTCGGCGCAACAGGAGCAGCGCAGAGGCAGAGGCAGGGGCTTCCATCCGCCGACCGATGCCTACGACGGCTGGCGTCTGGGCATGCAGGCCTATTCGTTCAATCGCTTCACATTCTTTGAGGCCGTGGACAAGACGGCTTCTTTGGGATTAGACTGGATCGAGGCCTATCCCGGTCAGAGGTTGAGCAAGGATCATCCCGGCGTGAAAACCGACCACAATATGTCGACAGAGATGCAGGATGTCATGAAGGCCAAGCTTCGCGATTCCGGCGTCAGGCTGATCAATTACGGCGTCGTGGGCCTGTCCAACGATGAAGCCCAGTGCCGCAAGGTCTTTGACTTCGCCAAGGCGATGAGGATCAGGACCATTGTTTCCGAGCCGCCGGAAGATGCTTTCGACCTCATCGACAAGCTCTGCCAGGAGTACGAGATCAACGTTGCGATTCACAATCACCCCAAACCTTCGCATTACTGGAATCCGGATACGGTGCTCAAGGTCTGCAAAGGGCGCAGCGAAAGAATCGGCGCCTGCGCCGACACGGGTCACTGGGTTCGTTCCGGGCTGGATCCGTTAGAGTGCCTAAAGAAGCTCAAAGGCCGGATCATAAGCCTGCACTTCAAGGAACTCCAGGACGGGCACGACGTGCCGTGGGGACAGGGCCAAAACCACGTCGAGCCCATGCTGAAAGAGTTGCACAGCCAGGGTTTTGAGGGAGCGTTTTCAATTGAGTACGAGTACAACTGGCAAAACTCTGTCCCCGAGATACGTCAGTGCGTTACCTATTTCAACAAGGTAGCCGGCCAACTGAAGCCCGGCGGCTGGCAGGATGTATTGGTGCCTGATTTGTCCAACTGCACCTTCAACAAGGGAAGCTGGACTGTGGAAGAGGGTGTTCTTACCCGGCATGGCAAGGGCGATATCTGGACAAAGGACAAATACGGCGATTTCGTTCTCGACCTGGAGTTTAAGGTTGCCCCGCAGACCAACAGCGGCGTCTTCATTCGCACGGCCGATATCAAGCAATGGCTGCACACAGGTATCGAGATTCAGATCCATGACTCCTTCGGCGCAGAGCCCGACAAGCATAGCTGCGGAGCGGTTTATGACTGCCTCGCTCCCGCCAAAAACGCCGTTAGGAAAGCCGGCGAATGGAATCTGTTGACGATTGCAGCGTTTGACAACCGCATCTTCATAACGATGAACAATGAGCGTATCATCAACATGGATTTGGACAAGTGGACGGAAGCTCACAAGAATCCCGACGATACGAAGAACAAGTTTAATATCGCATACAAGGATATGGCCCGATCTGGAGTGTTCGGTTTCCAGGACCACGGCCATCCGGTGTGGTATCGTAATATAAGGGTTAGAAAAGTTGATATGTCTCAGTTGAGGTCAAGAAGAAGATGAAAAGCAAGTTAAACAGAAGAAATTTCATGCGTTCAACCGCGGCAATCGGTGCAGGTTTGTTCATCGCTCCGCAGTCTTTCGGCGCAGGCGCTGCCGCCGGTGCAAAAGACGACATCAATGTCGCCCTGTTAGGCGCAGGCGCCGAGGGGCAGGTCCTTATGAATGCCATCCTCAAACTCGGCAAGGGCTCCGGTATTCGTTTCCGGGCGGTCTGCGATATCTGGGAAAAACAGCCCCTCAAGCGCGTCTCGCGCACGCTTAACGCCTACAAGGCTTACGGTCATGCTGGCACGGCGTACACCGAGTACAAGGAAATGCTCGACAGTGAGACCGATCTCGATGCAGTGATCGTAGCCACACCGGACTTCTGGCACGCCGAGCATGCCTGTGCGTGTATGGAAAAAGGCCTGCATGTCTATTGCGAAAAAGAGATGTCCAACACGCTGGAAGGCGCAAAGAAGATCGTCGAAACCGCCAGGAAGACCAAGAGGCTGGTTCAGATCGGCCATCAGCGCAGAAGCAACCCTCGCTACCGCCACTGCTACGACAAGATAATCAATAAAGCGGACTTGATTGGTCGCATCACCACGATCAATGGTCAGTGGAACCGCAGCAAGGCCGCCTGCGAGGATTTGGGCTGGCCCAAGGGCTCCGACATCGACAAGGCGACGCTGGAAAAATACGGCTTCAAGGACATGAAGCAGTTCAGGAACTGGCGCTGGTACAAGGGCAAAGGCGGCGGACCCATCGTCGACCTCGGTTCGCACCAGATTGATATTTACGCATGGTTCCTCGGCGCACAGCCCAAGTCGATCATCGCAAGCGGCGGAATCGATTATTGGACCGATCATGAATGGTACGACAATGTGATCGCCATTTATGAATTCGAGACGAAGAAGGGGCCCGTCCGCGCATCGTACCAGACGATCACGACAAACAGCAACGGCGGCTACTTCGAGGTCTTCATGGGCGACGAAGGCACATTAGAGATATCCGAGCCTTCCAGCCGCGGCGCTGTGTACCGTGAAAGCAGTGTACCCGAAGAGAAATGGGAAAAGTGGATCAAAGAGGGCGTAATCGCCAAGGTCGAGGCGCCCAAGCCCGCCGCCGGTGATCACAGTGCAGGCGACGTTCGCAGCTCCGTTCCCGCGACGAAGTACAATATCCCGGTGGAGATGAACGTGCCGTTCCATCAGCCGCATCTGGTTAACTTCTTCGACTCGATCCGCGGTACGGCCAAGCTAAATTGCCCGGTCGAGATTGGCTACGAAACGGCCGCGATGGTCCTAAAGGCCAACGAAGCCGTCGAAGCGGGCAAAAAGCTCGATTTCAAGCCGTCGGATTTCCACGTGTAATCCGGCCCTGAAGCGGGCATGCGGCGTAGAAGCGGGTGCACTTCATAAAAGCAGGTAAATAATGTGGCACGGGCTTCCAGCCCGTGGGAAACACGGCCAAGATGGCCGTGCCACTAATGTCAGTCGCAAATGTGACGTGCACCTCATAGAAGCCCTGTCAGTGGTGCAAACGCAGAGACAGGGACTGTTATGGTTATTTTGGGTTTACCGGAATGAAGCCAGACAAGCTTAGACAGCCGATCTGCGGAAGTGCCGATTTGTGAGTTATTTGAATCGCCTGTGGTCATTGCGGCCGCGGGCGATTTTTTGTTGAGATGAAAGGGATGAGTCATGGATACGAGAAAAAATGCACACAACGCTATTGACAGGCGAACTTTCATGCGTTCAACCGCCGCAATCGGAGCCGGTTTGTTTATCGCCTCAGATGGTTGCGGCAAGGAAGTGGACGCCAAAAAGCCCGATCCGATCAACGTCGCCCTTGTCGGCCTGGGTGAGCAGTGTCAAAGGCTTATAATGCAGGCTATTGTGAAACAAGGGATGGACAAGAGCGAGGCTATCCATTTCAAGGCGATCTGTGATATCTCGGCATATAAACGGAAAGCCTTAAAGGGCAGGCTTCGTTACGCCAAACATGATGTTAGTGAATATGACAGCTACGAAAAGATGTTAGCCGAAGAAAAGGATCTTGATGCGGCGATTGTCGCCACACCGGACTGGGTCCATGCCCCGATCTCAATCGCATGTATGAAAGCC
>JAGHBX010000190.1 GCA_021160785.1 Planctomycetota bacterium
CGGACCAGTTCCAACTGCTCCCAAACCCGACCGTGGCAACCGACTCGGGGTAGGTCTCATCGTTGTCCATCGAAAAAAGTATAACACCGCTCACAACCTGCTTCTGGTTGCTCGCCCCCAGAAGCGAACGCACCTGCCGCCTGGCCCTGCCCAGCGCAGGGACAAGTATGGAACTCAAAATCGCAATAATCCCAATCACTACAAGCAACTCAAGCAAAGAGAATCCCCGTTGTCCCCGTTGGTCCCTGCCGGATTTACACCTCTGCGTGCCGATAGTCTCACACTCCAACTCGTCAAGCCAATACTCACCTGTCCTCGAAACAATACAATTATACAGAACCAAACAAATATGTCAACGCAACAATTCCAGAAAATCCAGCCAACCCGCCGCCTCAACGCAAATCTTCGCTTTGGGCCTTGACCCCTCCCAATAGCTTCGCCTCACTCGCCGAACCACGGCAGGCTGTCGAGCCAGTCATTAGCCAGAATCGCAAAATCAGCCAGATTCACAACACCGTTACGGTTGATATCGCCTTTGACAGGCCATTCGCTCATACTTGCAGAACCCATCCCGCCATAGGCGCCCATATTCACCCTGCCGCCGTTAGGCATCCGCTCATCGGCAGGATTTATCACAGGATTGCCCGCATCGACACAAGGGCTTGTTGTGCTGTCCAGCACCCATTGACCCTCGATCAACTCTGATGTATAAACTCCATTGCTGGAACTTGTAAAGTAGATGGTTCTCTCATCGGCGGTAACATGTGGTATGTTGCTGACGTCTGAGTAATTCGCAAACTCTATGACCTGGATATTTCCAAAGGTGCCGTTTACTGAAGCTCGCGTAGCCTTAAAGGTGCACGTACCTGGATGCCCGGGCAAATCAACGCCGGTAAAATAGAGTGTCAAACCATCCGGGAGTACACAGGGTGATCCTTCATATTGGCTGGTGTTAATCTCATACAAAGGCCTGATGTTTCCGAACACTTCTCCAATTGACGAGCGTGTGGCCATCCATATATCAGAACTTCCCGCCCCGCCGGGTCGGGGGCTATGGAAGAATATTTGCAGTTCATCGCCTGTAAGGGTAGGCTGAGTTCCCGCTTCGTTACCGGTGTGCAGTTCGTCAAATGTCCTTACCGGCGTCCAGGTGTCGCTTGTGCTCGGTCGCTCGGCCATCTTCATCCTGTTGGAGTCCACAGTTGACTCAGTGTAATATAGCCTCAATCCGTCTTGTGATATCCAGGGTGCAGCTACGCCAGGTCCTCCACCCAGCAGTTCAGTCAGCACCCGCTCGGAAGTAAATTCCCCCGCCGGCATCGTTCGAGTTGCCTCCACGATGCACACAAGCCCCAGACTCGGGATATATCGATGAAAATACATGCTCAATCCATCACTTGACAGGCATGGCGAAGCGGCTTTATTGCCTTGGGCATCGTTGAGTTCCGCCAGATGGACCGGCTCGGTCCAGGGCGGCAGAGTCGGGTCAACCGGCACATATCTGCCGCGTTCGGAGATCAGGTGGTAATCGCCGTTTACGGGATTTGCAAAGAGAGGATATGTATTTATGTTGCCTTCGCCCGGACTGCCGTCCTGAAGGCAACTGTACGTCGCCTGGCACCCGAAGAGATCGCCGTAGGTATTATTGCAGAAGATACAGTTGGAGATATTCGGATCAGCGCCGTCATTGGCGTTAATTCCGTAATCATTATCGACAATCGTAAGGTTACTGATCGTCGGCGAACTGCCATTGGTGAGAAAGATACCATATTCACTGTCTCGGATGACAAAATTCTTCAGCACACTGCCAACTCCCTCACCCGAATGGAAAGAGAATGCATAACCCGTATCCGTCTGAACAACCGCGGCGTCGCCGGCGCTTTGAACGGTAATCACCTTGCCCTTAAAGTCCACCTGCTCATTATAGACACCCGGCCAGACAAGAACCGTACTGTCATCGGCAGCCATATCAATTGCATACTGAATCGTAGCAAAAGCCGACTCCCTGGTCAAACCGTCATTGCTGTTGTCGCCGTGAACGGCGTCGACATGAAACATCCCGGTTGTTTCCACCCATTTGGACATCCAGATGCCCCATTCCTCATCAGCACCGCCTCTATAAAGAATCGTTTTCTCATCTGGCGTGGCATAAGGGTCTGCTTCCAAGTGAGTTTCGTAGAAGGGCAGTGCTACCAGTTGAGCGTTACCGAAGTTTCCGATAGTTGATGTTCTTCGGGCCACATACAAATTATACCCGGAGTAGCTGTCCCTGTCGTACCCACAGAAAAACAAGGTCAAACCATCCGGTGAAATATGAGGATTGCCGTCCCAAAGAGAGGTATTCAGTTCGTACAAGGGCCTGAGGTTTCCGAAAGCCTCTTCGATCGAGTTCCGTGTTGCCATCCATAAATCATAGCCAGAGCCGCCCGCCCCCCCAGGTCTTGTGGAATGAAAGAAAATAGTCAACTCATCCGCTGTAAGTGTGGGCTCGTTGGCATTTGCCTCAGCGATGTGCAACTCCTCAAGAGTCCTTACATAGATCCACATTTGGCCCGTGTTGTCTCGTTGGGCCATTTTGATTCTGGGTACACCCGTGGCCTGGGCCTCACGATAGTATAGTCTGAGATTGTCCTGCGACACCCATGGGGCCACGAGATTGTATCCCGTTGCAATAAGTTCCGTCAGAACCCTTTCCGAAGTGAACGGCCCATCCGCAGTCTCCCTGTGTGCTTCCACAATGCAAATTTGCCCCAAACTCGCAATCTCACGCTGGAAGTATATTGTCAACCCGTCACCTGAAAGCGCGGGTGAACCCGGAAATTCGCCGTTAGGCCCATTCAGTTCCGACAACAATACCGGCGCCGTCCAGCCCGCCCATACTTGACTGCATCCGACAACTACAACCAAAACGCCAACAACAAGTCTTCCGATCTTTTCCACTTTCATAGTCCACCCCTTTCTTCAAAATTAAACACCCAATATCTATTCATCACAAACCGGTTTCCCCGCCCCCCAGTTTCACAAGCCACAGGATGCCTCCCGATTCTTGCGACTCTGTATCGATCCGGATGCGCCCGACGGAAGGTATATCGGACATTGAATCAATGTTCTGGACGTATGAAAACTTCAGTTGGCCCAGCGTGTCTCCGGCATCGGATACAAACGCAATCTTCTCGATCACATCTCTTGTCATATCAATCGTGTAATCCAGTTTTACGCCGTCACAACTCACTATGACATTGGCCTTTGCTTTTTCGGGCAGGACAGTTGTCTCAAACCACAGTTGTTTCAACGCTGCGTCGCGTCTTATCGTATCGATTGTGTGCAGGCCCGCCCAGGGTCTGGTCAATCCGGCGAAGATACCGCCTTCTTTTTGGTCCGAATAAGATTTAACCACGTTACCATCCGAATCCCGAACACACAGACCCTTGATATCGCCGCTGATCTCATAGGCACCCATACGCAGCTTCAACCACGGTCTCCGCACGCCGCTGGTTCCGTAAACAAACGGCAGCCGCCCCAGGCCGTTTACAGGCTTGCCTCCGATCTCGCCTTCAACCGTGAAATATGTCCACCCGCGTCTGTGCATTTCGTCCCGGTTGTCGATCATCCTCGCCCTCACGGGCCAGTCGCATTGAAAGTAATCCTCCTCGAGCACGTTATAGTGGTGCATCGTCCAGGACTTGCTCAAGCCCTCTGTGTCATCGGTCCGCTCGATCACTAACAGATCCTTCGCCCGACTGTGAATATAGTCCATCGCAACAGACCCGCCCTCCACCTGCGAGAGAAAATCGCTCAATTCGGGCGGATCGGTCGGCAGACGCCTCACCGAATAATCGCTTTCCCACATCCGGTGATTGTTCAGATAGATCGTATTGCCTGACTGATCATAAAAGTAGTTGCCCGCATCATTTTGCAGCCACCGACAATACTTTTCCTCGCCGTCGTCGCCGGCAGCCATATACCTCATCATAACCGGACCGCCGCTGCCCTCGGGATAATAATACCAGCACTCATGCGCACCTTTTTCGATAGTGTCGGCACTTGCGACTCGAGGCACGGCAGGCGCGGGCCTGCTTTGGCCTCGGCCTCCGACAGCTTCCGGGCCCGGCGTCGCTACAATAGCCCCCGCAGCGATCACGCCGGCGGCAGCTAACGACACGACGACAGCCTTACCCGTCGCCATTGCCGCAATACCGGCGGCAACTCCCACTTTCGTTGTTGCCGCTGTTACAGAAACCTGCGCCGCCGCCGCTTCACTCACAGCAGTCATTTTGCCGAACAGCACCAAGGCCGTCAGCAGCGACCCTCTCCCCAATCCCCGGCGAGATAATTGTTTGCCAAGCGCCTTCTTGGCACGGAAGAACAGGGCCCGAACGCCAAACTCACTTTTCCCCATCGTTTCACCAATTTCGGCATACGACATTCCATCGTAGCATCGCATGGTCAACACCGCACGGTGTCTCGGTTCCAACTGGTTCATTGCAGCAAAGATGATCTGTTTGAGCTCCTGATTCACAAGACTCGCTAATCCTTCGTGATCTTCATCAGGGCGATTGAGGAATTTCTCCTCTGACATAAACACCTTCTTCTTGCACCAGTTCTGTCCGTAGTGCCGGCGAACCCGGTTAAATGCAATCCCATTCAGCCAGGCCGTAAACCGCTCGGCTTTCTTCAACTTCCCCAAAACCTTGAACATTTCCAGCATAACCTCCTGAACAATATCCTGCGTAACGGCCTCATCCAACGTAAGCCGAAATACATATCTGCGCAGAGACTCTCTTGCCGACTCAGCCAGACGGTTCATACTCTTGTCGTCGCCGAGCCGGGCCTTTTCAACTAATTCTATGTAATCAAAGTTGCCGTCCATAACGCTACTATCTATTAGTGCACAGTTTTGGCAAAAACGTGATGCGCTTTTTTGGAAAAACTTTATTTTTTTGAAAATTCTTCAAAAATATACGCTCGATTCCTCCTTTCAGCCTCAATTGCAGGCTGGTATGGCCGGTACGATCGTCCCTCCTGGCGACAGCTTTGACGACAAATCGTATTCTAACAAAAAAACAGCAATTTTGCAATGAGTGCGACAAAAAGCGGGCCAATATTCCCTGCAAACCTCTCATCTTGCAAAGGGATGCCGGTTGCGATATGATTAAGTGGATTAAAGGCACCCGACGCCGTTTTGGAATTTGTTTATCTGTATGCGAGGAGTTTTTTTATCATGGGCCGGATTGAACGACTTACACAGGAACATGCCGATATTACGCGTCGTTACTTTATCAAGGTCGGTGCGGCAGGCGCGGGGGCGATGGGTTTTTCGCCGCTGTGGGCCGGGGAGGATGAAGGTGAATCTTTGCTTGCAGAGGCTGTTTCAAAGCTGGAGTATCTGACGCGGGAGGAGGACTTCATCAATTATGGGCGGGGCAACCCGCCTCCGCATACACTGCCCGTCGAGAAGAAACGCCAGGTCGGGCTTGTGCGCGAGACTTGGCAATTGGAGGTACTGGGAGACCCGGAAAGCAACGCCAAAATCGAACATCCGCTCTCGAAGGATGCGGGCACGGCCCTGGACTTTGAGGCTCTGATGAAACTCGGCGAAAAACATGCTGTTCGCTTCTTGAAGGTGATGACCTGCACGAACGGTCGATTTCCATGCGGCATGGGCCTGTGGGAGGGCGTGCCGCTGCGCCATGTTGTGTGGCTTGCCCGTCCTAAGAGCAATGTTCGACGTGTTTTTTATTACGGTTATCACAACGACGACCCGAAGCAGAAGTTCCAGAGTTCGCTGCCGATCGGTCGCGTGTTAGAGGATCCGCCGGGCGAAAACCCCGTAATCCTCTGCTACAAGCTGAACAATCAGTGGCTTACGAGCAAACGCGGCGGACCTGTCCGCATGATCGTACCCGGCGCTTACGGCAACAAGTCGGTCAAGTGGCTCCAGCGAATAATACTTACCAACACCCCCCAGGCCAATGATACCTATGCCGAGTGGAACAACGACACCGTCAGCCATATAAAGACGTGCGCACGCTTTATCCAGTTCCCGAAAAAGGTCAAGGCGGGTCAACCCGCACCGGTTACAGGTCTTGCACAAGTAGGCATGTCCGGCCTGAGCAAGGTTCAGTACTGCCTGCACGCCAAAGACAAGCCACTGCCCGCCGACGATGCGTACCTTACCAAAGCCGACTGGAAGGATGCCCGGATGCTGCCGGCGCCTGCGCACTGGGGCGGCGGGCTGGTCGACGGCAAGCTGCCGCCGGTCCCGCGTCAAATAAATGCCGACGGCAAACCGCACCGCTGGCCCATTCCCAACACCATCGTCCACTGGGCGACACTGCTGACGGTTCGCCGGCCCGGCCAATACGATCTGCGATGCCGCACAATCGACGCCAATGGCATCGCCCAGCCCATGCCGCGGCCGTTTCCCAAGTCAGGCAACAACACCATCCAGAAGGTAAAAATCCTCGTGGAGAAATGACGGCCTCCAATAATCGCCGCCGTAATGCACATGTTTACCCCGTAATGGGTGGCGGCCTTTTGCGCAGCGCAGCGGAGCAAAGGGATAGTTTGCCAACGGATCAGCCATCCCTTTCGGCTGCGCCGAAAAGGCTGCCACCCACGGGGAAGTAAATGCGTATGCAATTAATCATTCTTTTCTTGACGCCGCCGGTGATCGTGGTTAATCTTTACGTCGATTGTAACTACGCAGGTAATTTGGGGTCTTGAAAAAACGAAAGGATAGAAATGTTTACGACAATTGTAGATGTCTTGGCGAGGGAAATATTGGACTCACGGGGCAATCCGACCGTGGAGGTGGATGTAATGCTGGACGACGGCTCGTTCGGGCGGGCGGCGGTGCCCTCCGGGGCGAGCACCGGTGCTTACGAGGCCGTGGAATTGCGGGACGGCGTCAAGAAACGCTATATGGGCAAGGGCGTCCTCAAGGCGGTCAAGAACGTAAACAACATAATCGCACAGGAGGTCATCGGCATGGAGGCGCTTGACCAGGTCGAGCTGGATCAGTTCCTCATCGATCTGGACGGCACGCCCAACAAGGCCAAATTGGGCGCAAATGCCATTCTTGGCGTCTCACTTGCCGTCGCCAGGGCAGCCGCAAGCGCGGTCGGTCTTCCGCTGTATCGGTACATTGGCGGCTGCAACGCAAATATCCTGCCTGTGCCCATGATGAACATCCTCAACGGCGGAAAGCATGCCGACAACAATGTCGACTTCCAGGAATTCATGGTCATGCCCGTCGGGGCAAAGAATTTTCCCGAGGCGCTCCGGATGGGAGTCGAGATATTCCACACATTAAAGGGCGTCCTGAAAAGCAGAGGCTACAACACGTCGGTCGGGGACGAAGGCGGCTTTGCTCCGTCGCTGAAGTCCAACGAAGAGGCGATCGAAGTGATCCTTGCCGCGATCAAGAAGGCGGGTTACAAGGCGCCCAAACAGGTGGCGATCGCCCTGGACCCGGCATCGAGCGAGATGTGGGTCAAGAGCACAAAGTCGTACAAGTTTTTCAAGTCGGCGCCGAAGAAGAAAGTCTCTTCCGATGCGATGGTCAGACACTGGGCGACCTGGCAGCGCAAGTACCCCATCGTGAGCATCGAGGACGGCCTGGCCGAAGACGACTGGGACGGCTGGGCCAAGATGACCAAGAGAATGGGCGACCAATGCCAGATTGTCGGCGACGACCTGTTCGTGACCAACACCAAGCGATTGGCCAAGGGCATCAAATTAGGTTGCGCCAACTCGATTCTTATCAAGGTCAACCAGATCGGCACGCTCACCGAGACGCTCGAAGCGATCAATCTCGCTTACCGCAACGGTTATACGGCGGTCATAAGCCATCGAAGCGGCGAGACCGAGGACGCCACCATTGCCGACCTTGCCGTCGCCACGGGCGTGGGCCAGATCAAAACGGGCTCGGCATGCAGAACCGACCGCATCTGCAAGTATAACCAGCTCCTGCGGATACATGAGGAACTCGGAGACGCCGCTCAGTACGGCGGAGAGATTTTCAAGTTTTAGGGCTTGTTTTGTCGATGGCAGGGGTGTCAAGCGCCTCTGCCATTTTTTTTGTCTTGAGATACGATAGCAATTCCGCCGGGAGCCGGTCGATGGCGAATGGAAGTGCCATTTTGAGATACCTGCTGTTCTGTATATTCTTCACCGCGGGTGCAGCCGCTATCGCACTGTCAATACTCATCGACCCTGATATCCGCGACTACTACCGTAACCGCCTTCAACTCAGGCAGGTTGAAGAGGGCAATGTGCGAATGGAAAGGCTCATCGCTCAGTACGACGCACAGATCCAGCAGCTCGAAAGGGACCCCAACCTCCTGGGTAAGCTACAGACCTTCACATTCGGGCATGAACCGGATATAGAGGGCGTCATTCTGCCCAGGGCCTCCAAAGAAGAATTGGCGGCGGCGAAGGAGGCGCTGTTTGCCGAACTCGACGAGCAGAAGGACGCCCAGCTCATCCCGCAATGGGTGCATCGATGTGCCCAAACAAACAACCGAAGGATCCTTTTCGTCGCCGGATGCGGGCTGATACTGATTACCTTCATCTTCTTCGGCACACCCCACCGACACAGACGACACCGATAAAGGCCGGACGCCCCCCCCTCCCCAACCGAGAAGATCAAAGATGTGAAACGTTCATGCCGGCGAGTTTGTTCAGTCCAATCTGTCGTGGACGTAATAGTATTTGTCGTCAGTTGCGTTCGGATCACCTTTGCCACATGCCATTTCATTCAAGTCTGTACACAAGCAGGCTCGAAGCCGTCTTGAGGATCAGGTATACCATAATCCCCATGATGAAAAAATACATGATCCTCGGCAGCCATTTGGCCAGTTCCGTAAACCGCGTCTCCGCCGACTCGGCCGTCATCCGTGCAAGCCTGGCGGTAACCTCGTCAAGCTCCCCGCTTTCTTCTCCGACCTCCCACAGATTTCGATAATACTCGGGCAGACGCTTTGACAAACCCGTAAACATTCCTTGGCCCCTCCTGCCCTGTTCGGCTGCCCCGGCGAACATTTGCGCAACGGCTGCGTTAGGCGTATTTTCCATCGCCATCTCTATGCCCTGAAGATACGGAACTCCCGCACGGCACATGATACAAAACGCCAGCGTAAACCGGCTGATCCCCAACTGCTTGGCCGCCCCTCCAAGAACCGGAATACCAAGTACAAACTTATCGAAGGCAAGGCCCGCCCAGCCGCGTCTGGGCCTGAACTTCAAGAACAAAAACAACGCCGTCAACGGAACATATACCAGCGCAAGGATCCCGGCCACCGCCTGAAAGTATCCCCACATCCCAATGCCTCCAAGCACCAGCCGCGGTATCGGCGCGATCAACGCCCCAAGATGCAAAAGCAGCAGCGGATATATACTGCCCGAGATAATAATCCCCCGCATGCGTTTCTTGAAATCGTACCATTCTCCAAGCCTCTTGAAACTCTCCGGCAACGACCCGGCAGTCTCCCCCACGCGCACCATCGCGACATCGAAACCGTCGAACACCTTCGGGTGCTCGGCCATCGCCTCAACCAGATCCTTACCCTGCCGAACCGAACTTTGCATCTTTTCCAGAACACCGTCCATTTTCCCAAGCCCCGACCCGGCAGTCTCCAGCGTGCGCAGCAGCGGAACCCCCGCATCCAGCAGTGTCGATAAATTATGATAAACCTGACTCAAATAGCGCGGCACGTATCACATCCAATCCGGCATTTACATTTTGTCCCCACCACCATTGGAACCCGATTCTGACATAGCGAACCTGTCATAATCGACCATTTTGTTCATCACAGTTTCAGCAGCTTGAATCCGGTTGATTCGTCGAGTTTGCGTGTTGCGGTAATTCCTTCTATTTCGATTATTGTTACTTCCAGTATGAGGAAGACTTCTGCTCCTCCTCGCGGGCAGCCGATAAGGGTTTCGTCGCCTTTTCCGATGGCGGTGTGGATGTGCATCTTCGGGCCTTCGTCGTCGGAGTAGATCGTGCCCACGCCCAGGACCTCGCCGGGCCCGGAGAAGTCCTTGAATTTCGGCTCAATCTTCGGCTTTTCGCGTTTTGGGCCGACGACCACATTTGCCTTGCGAAATCCGCCGGTAATCAAAACCGCCGCCGCCCGGATGTCCTCTTTCTTTGCGACGGTCTCTATCGACTCGTAAAGGTCCTCGCCCTCACTGAGCCGCATCACAATTACCCGTCCCGGCCTGCCAACCTGATACTCCATAATGGGCTCCCTATGCTCAACCGGTCCCAGGACCGTCGAGTCCATCCTCAGTCATCTCAAGAATCCTTGCAAATACTCATATTAACATGGATAGTATCTATTGCGGAAAGAAAAAACGACCGATGTCATCCCCGCGAAAGCGGGGATCCAGTGCGAATAGTCTGGATTCCCGCTTTCGCGGGAATGACAAATGTTGTTTCCGCAACAG
>JAGHBX010000494.1 GCA_021160785.1 Planctomycetota bacterium
ACCATTTTTGCCTCTGCTCGCAATCAATCGATGTGTTTTGGTGCGAACGCTCACAGCCGACTTCCAGTAACTTAGCGCGGCCTGGCGGATATCAGCGTTTGGGTTATCCAGCAGTGGACAGAGGTTTTTGCCGTCCAGCGGGTGCTCGGTTTCCTGCATGGTCGTCGAGCACAGGTCTATCAGGGTTGGGTAAATGTCGATCGTTTCAACGAGCCCGTCGCACTCCTTGCCGGCGGATTTCATCTGCGGGGTGCGAATTATCAACGGTGAGCGAACAGCCCTTTCAAAAGGCGTGTGCTTTCCCCATATCTGAGAATCGCCCAGATGCCAACCGTGATCGCCCCACAGCACCACAATGGTGTTGTCGGTGAGTCCCAGTTCGTCAAGAGCCGTAAGCACTTTGCCAATCTGTCGATCGGTATACCGAACGCAGGCAAGGTAGGCCCGTTTGGCTTTCAACTGATTCTTCTTCGCCAGCGGCCTGTCCTTTGGAAACGGGGCGTCGTATTTGTAAAACTCTCCACTGGCGTGCCAGTAGGCCGAATCCGGTTTCTGCTGGTGCGCCGCCAGCGGAACATCGACCTGGCTGACGGCCTGCCAATCTGCTTTTGTGGCGACGAAAGGCAGGTGTGGTTTGAAAAAGCCCACTCCCAGGAAGAAGGGTTTGCCCTTGTCTTTGAGTTGCCTGAGTTTTTTAACGGCAGCGTTTGCCATCAGGCCGTCAGGCAGGTCTTCATCCTTTTCGGCCTTAAACTCCATGAGGTCCTTGTTACCCTTGCCGTCTTCCCTGTGCCTGCCCCCTTCGTAAGCAAAAAATGCACCCCAGCCCCGGTCCCATTTTCCATACGGAGTAGCCAGTTCATCCCACGCATGCGGTACTTCGGGCCGTCCCGTGCCTTTGCCGTTATAGCTGAATACGCGACCATCCGGCGTATGCGATATCTTGCCGATGCACACCGTATGATAGCCGTTCCTGCGAAACAGTTCGGGCATGGACTGCGCCTTTTCGAGACGTTCCCGGCTAAGGGCGGACTTTCCCTGGTAGAACGCCGCATTGTTCGAGGTTACTCCGGAATTGGCGGGGCTGCGACCCATCAGTAAAGCGTAGCGGGAGGCACCGCAAGTCGGCACTTGAACGAAGTGGTTTGTAAACCTGACACCGGTTGCCGCCAGCTTGTCGATATTGGGGGTCTGGGCATAGGTTGCACCAAAGCACCCTAATTCCGGCCGCAGATCGTCAACGGCGATGAACAGAACATTAGGCTTTCGGGATCCGGCGGCAGCTCGGGCGGCGTTTGGCAAATACGACGCAGCCGTCGCAATCATCGCCGCCTTGAGGAACCGGCGTCTTGATAACTTACATTTGCTTGAGTTCATCGGCAATTCCTTTTTTGGGAGTAATGTACGGAAAATCCTTGTCGTTGGTTTCTTTGGCCCATTCTGTCAGGAGTTTGCGATGGCGGTTCAACTCGTTTTGATAAGCCGCATCAACCGCAAGATTCGTCATCTCTCCGGGATCGGCATCCATATCAAATAGTTGCTCCCGATTTTCTCCATTGTCATAGATACAGTATTTGTAGCGGACGCTGCGGACCATACGTCCGATGAGTCCGAGACTTTGGCCCCCTTTGGCGAACATTGTCTCGACAAAGATGCACCGGCGATTCAGGCTTTTCTTTTGGCGAAGGACTATCGGGCATAACGAAATGCCCGACATTGAGGCGACTTTGCGGGCACCTGTAAGGTCCAGGATAGTTACGGGGATATCAAGTGCCGTGGAAACCAACTCATCGCATATCTGCGGCCTGGTCTCTCCGGGCCAGGTCATGATCAATGGGACGTGAGTGGCTTGATCGTATAAGATTTGCTTCTGGTTCCAGTGGTGCATGGCGACGCCTTCGCCGTGATCGCTTACGAACAGTATTACGGTATTGGCTTTATGGCCGCCGGCATCTA
The DNA here is from genome assembly GCA_021160785.1 of Planctomycetota bacterium. Classification (GTDB taxonomy): domain Bacteria; phylum Planctomycetota; class Phycisphaerae; order Sedimentisphaerales; family Anaerohalosphaeraceae; genus B28-G16. The sequence goes on from JAGHBX010000494.1 coordinate 1,957, forward strand.
ACGCGGCAAGAACTTCTTCAATCTCGGCATCGACCTTTTCAACAAGTCGGTAGTATCCCCAGAGATACTGTCTCCACTTCAATTCATCCCAGTCGGCGGTAGGATAATGAAAGGCGGCGCTGCTTTTTTGGACCTTCCGTATGGCAGACGGCTCATTGGGCGGAATTGCGAAGTTCTGCGGAAGGGGGGGGAGTTTACTCAGCTCTGTGGGTGGTTTGCCGATCGGGCCGTCGGGCAGTTTCTGGCCCCGGGCAAGCTGACAGACATTGTGCGGATTCATAAGAGAGACCGTGAGAAAGAACGGCTTGTCGTGTTTTTGTCTTAGGAAGTCGCACGCAGCGTCCGCTTTTTTGTCATCCTTGCCTGCATTGGTTCCATCGGGATAACCGGCGGCCTTTAGCGAGGCGCCTACATGCCACTTGCCGATATAGTGGCATTTGTAACCGGCTTTGGCGACGAGGTTGCCCAACATGGGGAAATCGCCCTGGATTTTACGCCCGTTGTTGATAGTGCCGATCTCATGAGGATACCGTCCCGTCTGCATACTCGATCGGCAGGGCAGGCACAGAGGCTGCGTTACATACGCCTTGCTGAATCTCGTTCCCGCCGCCGCCAGCGAATCCATAGCGGGAGTATTCACATACTCGTTACCTGAACAGCTCATCGCCGTCGCGGTCTGCTGATCGGTCATGATCAGCAGGATGTTGGGTCGTTCCTGCGGTTGCTTTGCACTTTGCGCCAGGGTTGTTAAACCCCCGAGCAGAGTCCCGGTTAGAGCGAGACCCGAATGGGCCAAAAACTTACGTCGTTTCATGGCGTTCCTTTCCTTTCCTTTGCGTGCCGCCTGGTCATTATAGCAACCTCCTCGTAAAAGTGTTCAATATATCGCCAAAAACCCCTTTTCTACACACCCATCGCCTTATTACGGCCTGAATATTTTGATTTCAATTTCTGTTATCGGCTGGTAATGCTTTCTGTTTCCTGTGCAAATGGTCAGTTGGTTCTCCACGCCGGTGGCGGCAATCATGGCGTCGGCAAGGCACATATTCGCTTTCAGGCAGTATTCCTCCATATAGACTGAGGCCCTGTGGCCTGTGTTCTCGGTCAGCGGAAGAACCTGGAAATCAAAATCCTTCAGAAAGCTGCGGATCAGCTTAATCTCGCTTTTGCTCTTGGCGCCCTGCAGAAGCTCCATGTATGAAACGACCGACACCTGTCTCTTGTCGGCATTTTGCATGACCCGCGCAGCCTTTGCATTGCCGCGAAGGTACCATATCAGCACATCCGTATCAAACAGCATTTACCCGTCCCCTCCTGATCCTGCGTACGGCCGTATCGACATCGGTAAGATCCTTCCTGTCCGCCCAGATACCGAAGGCACGGTGCTGCTGCAGCTTACCCGCAGTCATCGCCTTTGCAGTCGGAACAATCTTTGCCTTTTCCTTGCCGCGGTAGGTAAGCGTAACCGTCTCGTTCATATCCAACGCAGCTAATATCTTACGCATATGACGCCGCAAGTCCAGAATAGAAGCCTTCATGACATACCGTCCTTTCAATTACAGAGTGTACACTCATACTATACACTTTCAGTCGGCTCAGTTCAACGAAAAATCCAGTAAATCTTCAAAAATACCAGTTGATTCACCGAAAAAACCTTGACCCGACAGTGCGTTATTGCTTTAATACCCCGGATTTAAGATGTTTACCCGGGTTCGCAGGGTGGGGCTTGCCCCACCGCAATTTGCAGTAAATTGTAAAGGACAATGTACAATGAAAGTCAGCATAAAGGCTCAGGCCGTCCCGCCGTCTGCAACCATGGCCGTCACCTCGCGGGCAAAAGAGATGATAGCCCAGGGCATCGACGTGCTCAGTTTTGCCGCCGGTGAACCCGATTTCGACACCCCCGATTTCATCAAACAGGCCGCCATCGACGCCCTGAAGGCGGGCAAGACAGGATACACCGCCACACCCGGCATCATCGAACTGCGAACAGCAATCGCCGACAAGCTCAAGGCGGACAACAATCTTACCTATTCGCCCAATCAGATAATCGTCAACATCGGCGCAAAGCACTCCGTCTACGAGTCGATGCAGGCGGTCCTCGACCCCGGCGACGAGGTCATACTGCCGACGCCTTACTGGGTAACCTATCCGGAGGCGATCAAGCTCACCGGCGCAACACCCACCATCGTCCGGACAAGCAGCGAAAACAGCTACAAGATCACCCCCGACCAGCTCAAAGGCGCCATCAACGACAAAACCGCCATGTTACTTCTGAACTCTCCCAACAATCCCGGCGGATTTTCATACACACCCGACGAACTTTCGGCCCTTGCAAAAGTATTGGAAGGTACTGACGTCATGGTGCTTTCCGACGAGATCTACGAAAAACTCATCTATGGCGATACGAAATTCGTCAGCTTTGCGGCCCTGAGCGAAGACGCCTACAATCGAACCCTGACCATCAACGGGCTGAGCAAGGCCTTCGCCATGACCGGCTGGCGCCTCGGCTACACCGCGGGCCCAATCGATGCGATAAAGGCGATGGCGAGGCTCCAGTCGCACATGACGCAAAACCCCGTAACCTTTGCCCAGTTCGCGGCGGTTGCGGCGCTGAAGGATAGCAGTGGGGCGGTCGAAAGAATGCGCATAGAATTCGAGAAACGAGGCGAGCTTATAGCCCGGCTGCTAAACGCCATCGACGGCGTCAAATGTCCCGAGCCAACCGGTGCTTTCTACGCTTTTCCTGATGTTTCCGCCCATTATGGTCGAACTATAGGCAATACGGCAATAAACGGCAGCATGGACTTTGCAGAAACGCTCCTGGAGCAGGCAAATGTTGCAGTCGTGCCAGGCGAGCCCTTCGGCTGCCCAAATAACGTCCGACT
>JAGHBX010000423.1 GCA_021160785.1 Planctomycetota bacterium
ACAACGGCAAAGTCTCCGGCGCCAAGCGAGTAGTCGCCGAAGGTGAAGTCTATGCCGTCGGTAAAGTGGACAAGGTTCAGATTGATGGCCGAGGTGCCGATATTCTTCAACTCGATGAATTCAAAATCCTCATCTATGAGAGTCTGGTCGCCGGCAGCATCTTTTTCTGCTTGTGTCGGATCGGTTGGATGGTACATGATTTCCGTAATCCGCAGATCATCGACGATGGGTCCAATGCCGAATGTTGCTTCGTTAAGAGCGCTCCATGTACTTTTGCCAAACCGCGCACGAGCCTTGGCGATGACGCTCTTTGTTAAAGGAATCGGTCCCGAGTAGGGTGTTCCCACGGTAATGCCTCCGATCTGGCGCGGATCGCTGCCGTCGAGCGTGTAATAAATCGTACCGGCAGGCGCCGTTATCTCCAGATTAAATGGTAAGGAAACCGAACCGCCGTGCTGGTTGAACGAAGGGGCGTCGATACTGGGGAAAAGACCCGCATCACGCATCTGCTGAACAACTATATCAGTTCGAACATTGCCCCAATCGAATTTAATCCAGTCAACGGATTGTTGCAGGGTATCGGGAGTAAAGGTTGCTCCATGCTCCAGTTTTCCCTCCTGTGACCATCGGGCATATTCGGGGATACTTATTCTCTCTATGCGATTAGTCAACTCAGTGAAATCGGCTTGAACCCTGGCGGGTGTAAGCATCCCGCCATTGAAAAAGTGTTTCTGAGCACGATCTGCAAGCCGTATTTTGAATTCTTTGTGCTGTACTAATGAGTCCTGCATATTGCCCGGTCCACCATTATTGGTAGTATTGCTATTGACGCCTCTACGCACAAGAAAGTCATTGTCCCACATAAAGAACATAAATTTGCCGCCGGCTTCTCGCCTCCGGCCGGCGACCCAGTTGTGAGATGGGTACCAGTCATGATCATTTCCCCCGTAGAAGTTCAAGAGCATGTAGTCGATATAATTATCGATATCCATGTACTCCTGCACAATTTCGTAGTTGTTAGTGTTGGCAACCAGGTAGTCCCAGGCCACACGGTCTCCCTCCATATTGAGAATACCACTGCGACCTTTCATAATATCATAATCTTCTTCGTCGCCGCCCAAATAGGCAGCCATGAAGTCGGCGGTAGGCCTTTCCATCAGATGATACAGCCCCCAATAAACGCCATTGAGATACATATGCACAAATCTCCCTCGTAATGAGAGGTGTCCCATTTCTATTTGCCGGTCAAAGCAATAGCGGTTGCGTGTATAGACCCCCTTAGAAGTGTAGTGGTTGGAGAAAAGGGAATCATGGCTTCCGTTACGCAAAATAATCTGGTTGAAACTATCGGTGGCGTCATCTCCGCCGTAAGGGGTATCGCCAAACAGGTCAAATTCGAGCCGACTTGGTCCATAAATGCTCTTGAAGCTTATCCGCAAAGCTTGTTTTGGCCACACAGTATATTGTCCGCCGAAACGCTCGACGCCTGCATTGGCCTGAAAACCTTTGGCGCCGTCGGGAAAAATCATTTCTATCGACGTTGGAACTTCGGGCGGACTTTGAATAGGTTCGTCAGGGATGGTGTGAGGTGTCACCAGAGAGATAGTAGGAATCTCCAGCAACGCATCCTTCATCTGCGGACCCCACACAGGGTCATTGGTTATCGTCGTCCACATATCGGGGTGATCGATAACCTCGTCAACAAAAATGTAAGTATGAGTGACAGCCACCGAAGGCAAATAGTCCGTCTTGAAAGCCGCCGCTCGCAGGCACGCTGTGCCGCTGATTGCAACCGGGCCGGTATAGGGGGTGGAAGCTTCCGTCGGATCAGTGCTGTCGAGAGTATAATACATCGTCGCGCCTTCGGTCGGACACGTCAGGACCACGCCAAAAGCCGCCTCGTAAAAACCGCGGCGGACACTGAATTCCGGCTGAGCAACACGTCCCAGGTAACCACTGACATTTTCCGTTTCCGGGGTGGGCTGATCAAAAAAGTGGGTGTTATCTGCGGCATCAGGATAGCGACCAAAGGAAATATCGGTGATCTGCCAGCCATACGTGACACTGTCGATCAGGATGCTGCCGCCGCCGGTGAACAGACCAATCTCCTCCCCGGTATTCTCGAGCTTGAAATCCACATGCAGCGGTCCTTGCTCCGGTTCGCCGTCTGCCCAGATCAAAAGATAACCCTGTGGGCTGATAGTAGTTTCGCCGGGAGAATCGTCCGGAATTCGCCACTTGGTCGGCTCAGACAAATCATCGGTCAGATACATACCGCCAATATCAACAGGTACATCCTCGGGATTGTAGATTTCGATCCAGTCGTCATACTCACCATGATCGTCCGGACGAGTACTGGTATTGCTTGCCATCAGCTCATTGATTTTCAGATTAACCGAACCAAGCCAGTTGGCCGATAGTACGCCAAAGTCGGCCATATCAACTCCGTTATCCCCAACCAGATCGGCGCAATCAGTAGGATGACCGACGCAACCCGGACCATCAAGCCATTGTTCGACAAAAATTTATTAACGTCCCAATGTTAGGGGATTCTCGACTTTAATACTCCTCAGAATGAGCAGTACGTTGTCTTCAATTCTCAGTCTATCTTTCCAATATTTCTCCCACTGGCCAGCAGAAGTAAAACGCT
>JAGHBX010000377.1 GCA_021160785.1 Planctomycetota bacterium
CTTAAAATGGTTACCGCCACCCTCGACGCCATGGCCAAAGGCGGCATACACGACTACCTGGGCGGCGGCTTCCACCGCTATTCCGTCGATGCCGTTTGGCTCACGCCACACTTTGAAAAAATGCTCTACGATCAGGCGATCCTGGGCCGCGCGTATCTACAGGCTTATCAGATCACCGGAAATGAGCACTACGCCGAAGTTGCCCGCGACATATTTGACTATTGTCTCCGCGACATGACCGACCCGGCGGGCGGCTTTTACAGCGCAGAGGACGCAGACAGCGAAGGCGAGGAGGGTACTTTCTACCTCTGGACGACCAAACAGATAAACAACCTGCTGGACAAGGACCATGCGAAGATTTTCAGCGATTACTATGGCGTAACAAAGAAAGGCAACTTCGAGGAAGGCAAAACCATTCTGAGTGTCAAAATGTCTGTCGAGGAGTTGGCTAAAAAGCACAATATCTCACCGGCAAAGGCAAGACAGGTATTGCAGGCCGCGGGCTACACTCTTTTCAACGCAAGGGCAAAACGCCCCCGGCCGCACCGCGATGAAAAGATAATCGCAGGCTGGAATGGCCTGATGATCTCGGCGATGGCGATGGGCGGACGGATCCTCGGCGAGGAAAAATATACAATCGCCGCCCGGCGAAGTGCCGATTTCGTCCTGACGAGACTGCGAACAAACGGGCGACTCAATCGCTTCTACGGCAAAGGAAAGCCAGTCGGCCTTGCATTCGCCGACGATTACGCATTTCTGATGATGGGCCTGCTCGATCTCTACGAAACCGACTTCGACCCCCGCCGGCTCGTCGAGGCAAGAGCATTGGCGGACGGCATGATCGAACTCTTTGCCGACAAAGACAAAGGCGGCTTCTTCATGACCGGCGCCGACAATGAAAAACTCATCGTCAGGACCAAACTATCCTACGACGGTGCCCTGCCCAACGCCAATTCGGTCGCCGTGCGGGCGCTATTAAGGCTCGGCCAACTCACCATGCAGCCGCAATATACCGGCCACGGCAAGAAGATATTGGATGCCTTCTCGTCGCAACTCGCCGATTCCGGGGCATCGCTCACCGAGATGCTCCTGGCGGTGGACTACTATATCGGCCCAAGACAGGAAATCGTCATCGCAGGCCGTCTCGACGCCGATGATACAAAACGGATGCTCAGATTCATCGCAGGCAGATTCATACCGACCGCTGTGACCATGCTGCATGCCGACGGACCCAACGCTCATAAAATAGAAGCAATCGTCCCGTTCATCGAAAACCAGACAGCCCTAAACGGTATCGCCACCGCATACGTTTGCGAAAACTACGCCTGCAAACAACCCGTAAACGACATCGACAAATTAAAGAAAATTCTGGCAAAGGTCGAAAAACCCTTCAAGGAGAACAAAAATGCCGCAGATTCAACCGTCGATAAGTAGGCAGGAGTTGCTGTGTGCCGAAACGCCCGCGGCACCCTGCGGCATGGTCGTCTTCGGCGCCTCCGGGGATCTCGCCAGGCGCAAGCTAATCGCAAGCCTTTTCGAACTATACAAACGCCAACTGCTGGGCGAACAATTCTTCTTCCTCGGCTGTGGCAGGAAGCATCTGTCCGACGATGACTACAGGAATATTGCGGCGGACTCGATTTCGGACAGCACCACGACGCCGGAGCAGCTATCGTCATTTCTCGAAAAAATCTACTTTATAACCGGCGCTTATGACGATGCCGCCTTCTACGAAGACATCGCCGGCAGGCTCGCCGAACTCGACGCCAAATACAACACCGGCGGCAACCACGTCTATTACTTTGCCGTGCCGCCTGCGATCTATGGGACAATTGCCGAGCACCTCGGGAACGCGGGGCTGTCCTGCAAGGGTTCTCCCGAGTGCCGACGACGTGCGAAACTCGTCGTGGAAAAGCCGTTCGGCCGCGACCTCAAAAGCGCTATTGTGCTCAACGAACAGATACAAAACCACTTCAGCGAGTCGCAGATATATCGAATCGACCATTACTTAGGCAAAGAGACCGTCCAGAACATTCTTATGCTGCGATTCGCCAATGCGATCTTCGAGCCGCTCTGGAATCGCAATTACATCGACCATATACAGATCACGATCGCCGAGTCGCTCGGTGTCGAGCACCGCGCCGGCTACTACGACAGGTCGGGCGCCCTGCGCGATATGTTCCAGAATCACATGTTAGGCATGGTCGGCCTGGTCGCGATGGAGCCGCCTGCCTCATTCGGCGCCGACCATATCCGCGATGAAAAAGTTAAGCTCCTGCGTTCCATTCGCCCGCTCGAACCGGGCGCCGATGAGCCGACCGTCGTCGCGGGCAGGTACATCGCCGGGCAAATCGCCGGCCGGGATGTCTGTGCCTATCGCCGTGAAGAGGGTGTTGCGCCCGATTCAACAACCGAGACATTCGTCGCCGCTAAGGTCTTCGTGGACAACTGGCGATGGAAGGGCGTACCGTTCTATCTGCGGACCGGCAAACGATTAGCCAAAAGACTTACGGAGATCGCCATCACCTTCAAGACGGTTCCGCATTCGATGTTCGCCTCTATCGGGCTGGAGGACATGCCGCCGAATGTCCTGGTCCTGAAGATTCAGCCCAACGAAGGCATCAACCTCAGCTTCCAGGCCAAGCGACCCGGTTCAAAAACGTGCATGAGCACGCTGACGATGAACTTCAACTACGCCGAAGTATTCGGCGCAGAAGCCCCCGAGGCCTATCAGCGACTCCTGCTGGACTGCATGGTCGGCGACCAGACGCTCTTTACCAGGCAGGACGACGTTGAGATTTCCTGGACGCTGCTCGATCCGGTGCTAAACGTCATGGCCCGCGGCGAGTTGCCGCCGTTTGATTATCCGGCAGGCGTCGAAAGCTTCGGCCATGCCGATGCACTGATTGAAGCCGACGGCCGAAAATGGCGACCCATACTGGAGGTCGAATGACAGATGTGCTTTGAAAAGGATTTTACGTTACAAGAAGGGAGGATATGTGATGGATAAGAAGCGTTCGATTGGTCGTGCGTTATTGATTGCAGTGATCGTCGCTCTGGCGGCTGGTTCTACCGTACTTGCCAAACCGGCAGCTTCGACTGAAGGCGCCCCAGCCGGTCGCATTGCATTTAATGATCTGGTCGAAATAGTCGCACAGCAGCAATATGAAGCGGTCCGTCCGGAAAGTCGCTCGGCGATTGCTTTGCATTTCAAGGTCAAGGATACGTGGCATTTCTACGCCGACGCAAAGACCGCGCCGGGCGGCATGAACCTCAAAGTCAAGGCGCAAGCCGACGGGCTGGTGTTTGATGAGCCTGTCTTTGGCGAGTCGCATCCCTACTTTGACAAATCATCCGGGCGACAGCTTCAGACTTTCAGCGGCGAATTTACGGTCTATGTGCCCTTTTCCATCGCCCCGAGCGCTTCGGGCGAGGTCGATATTACCGTTTCATTCGACGGAGCGGTATGTTCGGAGAGCCTGTGCCAAAGACCACCGTTCGACAAGCTGCTTACCCGCCTCGTGGTTTCAGCCGACGCGGCGATGGATACTCCGGCATTTGAACTTACCCAAAGAGCCGAGCCGAAAATTGCCGCCGAGACGAGGCCAATCGCTACGGTCGTTGCGCTGGCGTTAGCGATCTTGGCCGGCCTGGTTCTAAACCTCATGCCGTGCGTCTGGCCGGTGATTCCCATTATCGTCATGCGATTGGTGGAGCAGGCAAAGGAAAGTCGCGCACGAAGTATCGCCTTGGGATTAGCCTTTTGCGGCGGCATCATGCTGTTTTTCGTTGCTCTTGCCCTGGCGAACATCATCCTTCAGGTCGGTTTTGGCACGGTGTTCCAGTGGGGCGATCCTTTTCGAAATCCAGCCGTTCTGATCACGATGGGTCTGCTGCTGGTGGTGCTGGCGATGTTCATGTTCGGCACTTTCACCATTGGCATACCGTCGTCGGTTGCCGGCAAATCCTCCGGCGCCAAGGGCATCGCCGGCTCGATCGGGACGGGGTTTCTTGCCGCGATTCTGGCGACGCCTTGCAGCTTCGCTATCCTGGCGGTGGCGTTTGCCTGGGCCCAGACGCAGCCGCTGGTGCTGAGCACCGTGGCGATCCTGCTCATCGGGGCGGGGATGGCCTGCCCCTATGTCATCCTGACATCGATGCCCAGACTGTTAGCGTGGATTCCCAAACCCGGTCGGTGGATGGAGATACTCAAACAGGGGCTCGGATTCATATTGCTAATCATTGCGATCAAGATGGTGGTATCCCTGCCGAAGGAAAGGGCCGATGCCGTGCTCTATTGCACTATATGCGTTGCCTTCGCCGTATGGATGTGGGGAACGTGGGTGAGCTTTTCAACGCCCGCCCGGCGAAAGTGGATCGTGCGGACAGTGGCGGTCATGATCGCGGTGCTGTCGGCGCTGTGGCTGCTGCCGGAGAAAAAGGAACTCATCGATTGGCAGGAATATAATGCCCAAAGCGTTGCCCAGGCCCGGCTCCAGGGTCAGCCCGTCCTGCTGGAGTTCATGGCCGAGTGGTGTCTAAGCTGCAAGACCGTCGAGAAGACCGTCTACAGCCGAAAGGATATCGCCGACCTGATCGAACAGAAGGGCGTCCTCGCCGTCCGGGCGGACACTACGCTGAGGGACTATCCGGCGACGATAGACTTGCGGGATGTGTATCGTGAGCCGGGCGTGCCGGTCACCATCCTGCTGCTGCCGGACAATCCCGATCCGGTGCGTCTGCCGGGTGTGCTGATTAGGAAGCACTTGACGAAAGAGCTGGCTAAACTGGCGAACAAAAAAGACGCCAAATCAGAATAAACAATAGTGGACTTTGGACATAGCTATCTGATGCAAATAGAGCGAAAGAGGTGCAGTCATGCAACAATCTGGAAACGATAAAAGCGCGGCCTGGATAACTATTGCGATAATACTTCTCGTCGTCGCAGCAGCAGGGGGGTATTACGTTATAACGCAAATGGGCGGCGACAACAGCTCACAAGCCGCCGCGACGGTTGAGCCGACGGCCGGGGAACGCCAGGGGCATTCGGAAGAAAATGCAAGCCTGGAGCGGATAATCGCGGCGCGGCGGACGTGGGATACCGATTTTGTGTCGTCGTTTGGGGAGCCGATAGCGGATTTTAGCGTGCGCGATATCACCGGCGTCGAGCACAAGCTTAGCGACTACCGCGGCAAGCATGTTGTCGTTGTCTTCTGGACGACGTGGTGTCCGGCCTGCAACATGGAGATCCCGCATCTGATCAAACTGCGCGAGGCGTTGGGACCGGACAAACTACAGATTCTGGCGATCTCCAACGAACCGGTCGACGTGCTAAAGCCATTTGTCGACAGCAGGCAGATCAACTACGTCGTTGTGACCGTCAATTCGCCGCTGCCGGCGCCGCTGGACCGCGTGCAGGGTATTCCGGCAACAATCTTCATCGACCCCGACGGTAAACTAAAACTCGCCGCCGTAGGCGTAGTAAGCCTCGAAGAAGACATCGCGATCATCAATGCCCTATAGGGCAGTAAGCTCTCGCGTGTGAGGTGTAAAGTACTGTCGTTAAAGGGGTTATCCGCGCAATTTGCCCTGCGACCCCCTTTTTTTTCTCTCTGGATATTTCGGCTCGTATATTATCGCATTAACCCTTTCTTTGCATTTAGTCCTCAGTCCTTAAGTATTTGGGGCTTGGGGTGGTAAATTGGGTTCGTTTCGCATTTTTGGTCTTCCACAGGTCCGTCGCGGTGTAGTTTGGGTTCGTTTCGCGTAATTGCTGCGGACAGGGTTTGTTTGTTTGGAATCGCCGTTGGCGATGGTGATTTGGCAGTTCCCTCGACTTTGGGTCGCTGCGCAGCCCGACGCTCGGGATGACACGCGGGGGCGGTAATTGGGTTCGTTTCGTAAAAAGAGTGAATAGTGAGCAGTGAATGGTGAATAGTGGGGTGGCGGGGCAGAAATTGGGCCAAGGGATTGTATATTGTATATTGTAGAATGTATATTGGTGGTTGGA
>JAGHBX010000115.1 GCA_021160785.1 Planctomycetota bacterium
ATACTAAAGTGTTGAACTGAACGGATACCAAAGGTATGGTATAAAATACTGTTGGACATGGCTTTATCTCCTTATGTGGTTTTATTTTTTTCCACATAGTATAAAGTCATGTCTTTTTTTGTACAGCTTTACCTACGCATTATTCGGAAGAACCCTACTTTTTTGGAAGTCCGGTTCTTTGGCACAGATCGACCATTTCGTCGAGTTTTTGTCGGATCTCGTCGAGTTCGCTTTCTTTGATGGAGGCTTCGATGGATTTTGCCAATTCGGTGTAGATGGGAAATCCGGCAAATCCGCCAAGTCCTTTGAGGGCATGGGCCTTAAAGGCCAGTTCCTTGAGATTCTCCTCATCGAGCGCCTGCTGCATTTCCTCGATTCTGGCGGGCAGGTTTCCAATGAAGGTTACAATGGTCTTTTGATAGTCCGGGTCGTCGGCGAGGAAGGAGGTGATTTTGTCGCCGCGACGAGCCCCCTTGATCTGCTTCTGCTGCTGAATGAATCGCCAGACTTTCCTCATGAGGATATCTTTCTTGATGGGCTTTCGGACGAAGTCATCGCAGCCGGCGTCGAAACAAAGGGCTTCATCTTGCTCCGTGACGGACGCGGTCATTGCCACAACAGGCGTGTCGGCATTGAGTGCGTGTGCATGTATCGTCCTTGTGGCTTCCAGGCCGTTCATCCCTGCCATCTGGATGTCCATGAGAATAACGTCGAATTTCGTGGAGTCGGCAACTTCGACGGCCTCGTAACCGTCGGAGGCAAACGACACGTCGTAACCGGCTTTCTTCAAAAGGGCTTCGAGCAGCATCCTGTTTTCCAGCACATCGTCCACAATTAATACGGCGTATTGTTCGCCATCCTTATCGTCGAGGGGATCGCCGACATTGGGTGAGTTTTTGGGGGCTTGGCGCTTTACCTCGCGGACCTGGGCGACAGGAGCGATTGATTCTGCGGTATGGGCGGACGAATCATCAACGCCGGTGTCGCCAACTTCCTCCTCGGACAGGTCAATAATTTCGGAGATGATAGAGAGGATGTTCTTTGCGCTTTCGGCAATCATCTGCACGAACCTGTCCTGTTCTGCGGTGAGATTTTCCTGTTCGAGGAGATCGGCGAAACCTGTGATGCTGTTTAGAGGAGTGCGTATCTGGCGGCTCATGCTGGCAAGGAACCTCGTTTTCCTGGAACTGGCGAGTTCGGCGAGTTCCTTTGCATCTGTCAGCACCGAGACATCGACAACATTGAGAACGGCGCCGTCGCACCGTTGATCTCGGTAAAGCGGCTGAACCGTGATCTGTAAATCTTTTTGACCGATACGATGCTGTATAACGGCGGGTTCGCCTGAAGCTTGCAGCCTGAATGTCTCAATGATGTTTCGCAACTGCTTACCTGCAGGGTGGCTCATGCAATCGCAAATATTTTGGCCGCGAAGCTGGTCGACGCTCTTTTCGAGCAGCCCGGCAAACCAGGCATTGCCCTCGATAATGTTGGCTGAAGAATCGACAAGGACGAAACCTACCTGCATAGCGCTGATGGCGTCGAATAAACCGCCGCTTCCGAGGCGTATTTCCTTTTGCGTTTTCTTGAGTTCGGTAACGTCGGTGCAGATTCCCATCACGCCGTTGGTTTCGCCGTTGGCGTCGCACAGGGGCAGTTTGCTGGTGAGCAGGTTCATTTCCGAGCCGTCGGCGCGGCAGTGGGTCTCCTCCATGTTCAGCAGCGGAATTTGCGTCTTCATAACTTCGCGGTCGCACTTGGCGTAGAGGTCGCCCTGATCTCTGTTCGCCTCGATATCGAAGTCGGTCTTTCCGATGATGGATTCGGGTTTGTCCAGCCCAATCAATCCGGCATAGTTTTCGTTGCAGCCCTGGTAAACGGAATTGGAATCTCTCCAGAAAACACCGCAGCTCACGGCACTGATAACGGTCTCAAACAGCCTTTCCTGTTCAGCGAGCCGCGCGGCGATCCGTGTGCGTTCGCTGGAGATGAACTGGAGTTCTTCGTTTATTTTGTCCATGGCGACGAAGTTTTCCATCCGTTTCTTCTTCTTGTTGACGATGTAGAAGACGATGCCGACGTTGGCCAGGGAGATGATGCACGCAGCGGCAATGAAGGCATTCAAGATGTGGTTCTTTGCCGTGCCGGATACGTCGGTGCAGTCGGCGCAGACGGCGAAATGCCTGGCAATCAGCCAAACCAAGGCAAATGCCGCGCAAACCGCAACCGCGGCAAGTGCTGTGAGAAGAACCGTTTTTTTCCGTTGAAGCCACATCGTATCGGTGTCCCTGCATTTGGTCCCGACGGCAGGATCCGTCACCATCACACTATTACCGGCACCGGTGGGTGGTTATCGGGTCTAAACAGACGCTGAGCCAACACCGGCGCATCAAAATAATATCGGTCAGCCGAACCGGACCCTTAACGCAATAAACCCGGATAATCGCGGCATTTGAGGTCTTGACTTTGTGCGTGATTTGGGCTATCTTTACCGTCTGTTTGTAAGTTGGTCCGTTAATGGCGGCATGGCGGCGTTGATATGATTTATCGATATGTCCAATTTGTTGGTCTCGGCATAGTTGTCCTGCTTGTGCCGCTTGCGGGTGCGAAGGGACTGGCTGGTCGTAACGCGATTGAGTTGCGGGTGCAGAATTTTACCGTGCCGCCGTCCACCGGCCCGGTCGGTCATCTGCTTGTGCAAAATGTTCACGATACCGCGTATAAGGGCAAAGTCCAGTTGAAATTTCCGGCCGGCTGGACATACACACCGATGGTGTTCGACCTGTCGCTGGAGCCGCATGAGTCTGTGCGGCTGCCCTTTACAATCGACAAGGCCGTTGACGCAAAAACAAACAGTTATGCGGTCGAACTGATCGCCACAGACAGCACCGGCGGCGGGATATCCCGGAAGCAGAATATCGTCTGCGCCAGCGCGCCCTACTTCAAGCCTAAGATAGACGGCAATATCGCTGACTGGGCCGATTCCATACCGGTTACTTTTGTTGGCAATGGCAAAAAGACCGTCATCCGGACGTACTGGACGAAAAGACTGTGGAGTGTGTGCGTAGAAGTAGAGGAAGCCAAACTGGGCGGCTACCGGAAGAACGCCGAAGCCGGCACAGTTGACGCGGTTCAATTCGCATTAGCAGTCGGCGGCGCCGAAACCGGCTCAAAGCCCGAGGACAAGGCGAATCGTTATGAGTTTTTGATCGTCGATTGCCCCGGTCTGTTTGCCAAAGACAAGTGCTTCTTGTTGGCCAGGCCCGGTGAGGTGCTCGGGCTGTCGCAGGAAGTACGGAGCCTCGACGGTCTTGAATTCGCCGCGGCGGGAGTCGTCGTGAAACGCAAAGGCAAGACGACCGTTTACGAATGTTCGATACCATTTTCTGCGATGCCTCAGATACGCCCCGACACAGGCAGGGAAATCTGTTTTTCCATACTGGTCCACGATCCCGACGATACGGGCATTAGGGACTGGGGCAAAGCGGCGGGACTTTGGCAGTCGCAGCGAAACAAATACGCGTGGTGTTCGTGGCAGGGCGTCAAATGGGCCGAGCCGCCGCCTTACGATAATAAGATCGAGTGGGGACTTTGCTCGTCCAAGTATTGAATAGTTTATAGTTCGTAGTTCATAGTTCGTAGTTAAGGAGGTTTGCATTATGTGTCGTGTTAAGAAGGTCGCTATCGGGTTGCTGGTTTTGATCTCTGCGTGTTTTTTGTCGGGCTGCGGAGCGTTGTCCGTGGACAAATATGTCGCCCCGGATGCAGTCTCCGGCGGTGATATTGTCATGCAGGCGGCGGCTGCACAGGACGCCGATCCGTTTGCCGCGGGGCGGGCGGCCGCACAGGCCCTGAAAGACAAAATGGGCTCGACGGCGCCGCACGCGGTTATCATCGCCGAGTGTTTCGAAGATTGCGCCGACAAGAACCGGGCGCTCAAAGGCGTATGTTCGGTGTTCCCGCGCCGGATTGTCTTTGGCTTTGCGACATACGGATCGTTCAGTCAGGCCGGCTGTCTCGATGTCGATTCAGTGGGCCTGACCGGTATAGGCGGCGACGGGATATCGGTGTCGGCGGCGATAAGGGAAAACCTCGGCATCGCAGGTCTCACCATGGAGGCCAATGAAAGCGAACTCCAAAGTCGTCTGCGAACAGACGGCGCCGAACTGGCAGGCGGTATAGGCAGGCGACCGGATGATCGCCTTCTGGTCGTCATGGCCGATGCCCACTCGCCGAAGAACCAGTTCCTTGTCGAAGGCGTTCAGCAGGTCGTGGGAAATAAATTTCCCATAACGGGGGGTTCGGCCAACAAAAACGCCGGCCAGACCTACGTTTACTATCAGGGCCAAATGTACACCGACAGCGCGATTGCCCTGATGCTGTCGGGCGATTTTAAGGTATCCCTGTCCGGCAGACAGGCTAAGGACAACGCCAAAGTCATTTCGTCTGCCGCCGACGGCGCAGCCGAGGCGATGGCTGCTTCTACTGCAAAACCGTTCGGCGTCCTGGCCTACAACTGCGCAGGCAGAAAGGGCAAACTCGATAATATCTCCGACGAGCTTGCGGCAATTCAAAGCGAGATCGGAAAAACAATACCCCTCTTCGGCTGCTACTGCGCAGGAGAAATAGGCCCCGCCGACACCGCCGAAAAGAACACAAAAGTACTAAGCTCCGGTGTGGGCTGGCATCTGATGTTCACTGTTTTGAGAAGATAAGCTGAGTGAAATGATAATTACGGGTTTTGAGGTTTTTTGATGAGTGAGATGACGTCAGCGGAGCGGGTTATGTGTGTGTTGCGGCGCCAGCAGCCGGACCGGATACCGCATTTTGAGTGGATTATTGATAAGCAGGTTCGCGAGGCGATATGTCCGGGCTGTACGATGGAAGAGTTCAGTGTTCGGATGGGGCTGGATGCGATATTGACGGGTGCGGATTTTGCGAAGGAAGAGATATCGCCCGGCAAATTCCGCAACGAGTGGGGGATGATCTCGGAGGATACCGGCCAGGAGCATTCGTTTCCGTTGGGCGGACCAATAAGCACATTTGACGACCTGAAGAAATACGAGCCGCCCGATCCTCATGCGGCGGGACGCTACGACAGCATCGAGCGGGTTGTCGCCAGGTACAAGGGCGACAAGGCCGTTGGCGTGCACTTGAACGATGTGTTTTCGATCCCGCGGAATCTGATGGGGATGGAAAATCTGCTGATGGCGTTCGTCGCCGAGCCCGAGCTTATCAAGGGGCTGGTGGAGCTTTCCGTGGAGATCAATATCGAGATGGCAAAGGAAGTCGCCAAACGCGGGGTGGACTTTGTCTTTACCGGTGACGATTACGCGGCGACCGAAGGGCCGATGATTTCGCCGGCCATGTTC
The DNA here is from genome assembly GCA_021160785.1 of Planctomycetota bacterium. Taxonomy (GTDB): domain Bacteria; phylum Planctomycetota; class Phycisphaerae; order Sedimentisphaerales; family Anaerohalosphaeraceae; genus B28-G16. The sequence continues at coordinate 5,370 of JAGHBX010000115.1, forward strand.
CGTGAGTTTCTGTACGAGCCCTTGAAG
>JAGHBX010000449.1 GCA_021160785.1 Planctomycetota bacterium
GGCCTTTTCTATGTGATGTTGCGAAAGACGAATCAGTTGGGGAAAGACGACCTTTGGTGTTGCTGAGGCCGCACCGAAGAAGCGGTCTTTGATTGTTGCATTGATGCCTTTACCGAGCGCATCGATCTGGGCTTTTTCCAGAACGGCAAAGAGCCGACCCAGGAGATACGCCGGATTCTTGTTCTCCTTATCGAGTGACATTTTAACCTCCATACCTTGGTTATTGATTCTGTATTTGCGTACGAGTATTGCCTTGAGAATTGCTGCGCGAACATAATTGATAGCTTGATCGGCTCGTATTCGATTGATTACTGCATTTTGCAGCGCTTGCGGATATGTGAATCCTCCAAGGATGCATCGCATCAAAGTCCCCGAGAGAAGCGGTGAGGCAGTTTCGGTCTTTGATTTCTTGTTATATGTCTCCCAGAGGACTCTTCGAATGCCGGGATATTCGGGCTCCGAGTCGAAGCTTCTCTGCAATTGCAAATCACGGAAGTGCTGTCCGATTCGGTCCTGAAGCTCTCCTACCGAACAGACATGCCAGAATCGGACGGCTAAGCGTGCGGCATTGGGTGATAGCCCAAGAATATAGAACTTAACTTCCGAGTCAATTCCCTCAGGTCTCTTTCCCTGGCGAACGCCGTCAAGGAATCGCCTGAGGTCTGCGTTGTCGGCCAGTTCCGCCTCGTTAGGATCGAGTACCATTCCCAGCATCCCTTCCAAGGGCGAATCCCGCTCTGTCCAGAAAACGGTGTATGTCTCGCCGATGTAGAGATGTTGTGCGTCGTTGCGAATGAGATACTTAAGTGCGGTTGAACTCTTGAATTCTGCTTCAATGCTGACAGGGGCATTGAAACTCTGTTCTTTTCTATAAGATTCCGCTGACTTAATGTTAAACGAAACCAATGATTTGCCGGAAGACTGCCCGCCTGCGATACCTTTGAATTGTGCGTGTAATTGTTGAAGGTCCGTATGTTGACATCCTGACAATAAGCATTGTCCCTGCAACTTCGACTTCTGGGTGCTCAGGTACTTCTGCCATGCATTTCGGACTTTCGGCCGAAGATGAATGTATTGTCTTTCACCACAAAGCTGAAACGCGATGAAGCCGGCCTTGTCCGAGGTAATATCGCCCCAATAGCGTAGTTTCTCTGGAGCCTTGGTGGGTTTCCAGCTTTGATAAAACTTCAGCACCGCCTTGGCACCCTCATCGTCAATTCCACCCAGCACAGTCTGAACGAGAGAAATGAATGACTTGTAGCACTCAGGAAGTCTGCTTGCTTTGGTTTTTTGATCGGCGCCCAATAGATAAGCTGCCTTATCAACGAGAAAGTTCGGCTCGATGTTTACTGCCCGTACATTGACTTTATTTGTGTAGGGTATTTTAAGCAGTACTGGCCGGAGGCTAGCGCCCTCACCTTGCCTGATGTCATGTTCTTGTACCAGCTTTCCGTCCTCGGCAATCTCAAGGACAAAGCCAACATTTTCCATGCTGAAGCCAAATTCCGGCATCTTCCTTTCAGGGGCAAGCCGTTCGTAGTATTGGTGAAGTGCTTGCAGGATCATGTCCGCACCTCCTCCGCCTTGAACGGCGGGACAGCAATTACACCATCGGTCATCTTGGCCCGGAAAAAGTGCGGCTTCATCTCGTTTCCGAAATCAATGTCATGCAGCATGTACCCCAAGTCCTGCGTGCCTCTCAGGTACGAAGCCGGAAGCGGTTCATCGGCTTCCAGCAGCCTGAAGTGGGCGGAGAACTCGCGGCAACCGAAGTAGGGCTGATTGAAGCATTTCCCCTTTCGCGCCCGCCGATTGAACTCATCGAGGTGCTTACCGTCGTTGTTGTCCTCATCACTGGTGTATTCAAAGTGAGCCTCGATCACATACGCGACATCACGCAGAATCATTGCTGCTCGCTGCTGACGGTGCTTAAGCTTTCCTTTTGTGTCAAGTTCATCAATGAAAAGCTCCAGCGGTGATTCAGCATTATTCATCGCAGCTTTCACGTTCTTCAAAGCTATCTTACTGGTTACCTCGTTTCGCCGGATGTTCATGAAGCGAACCGGTTTTAATACATGAATCCGGTCGATCACCCAGTGAATCGCGGGCTTCCAGTGGATCGCCTCAAGTATGCCGCGTGCCGCCGAAGGGGTCATTACATCGTAGCTGACCCTCTCGACCTTCATTTCGGGTCTGGTGAAACAGGCATAATCTCCCCAGACCTTTAGTCTTATTCCAAAAGACATACGACCTCCTTTCTTTTAACTAATCAAATCGTTCGGATCAGGGTTATCAAGCTTGTTCAGGTTTAGTCCTGTTTTTTCGTGGTACAAGTGAGGACATGTCAGCACCGGAAACGTCTCATGAACCATATCAAGGCAGCCAGCATCGCGCAATCTGTCCCACTCGCGTTGGTTTATCTGTACTGTGTATTTTTGCAGTTTTCGGCTGAAGCCTCGCAGACAATCTGCATATCGGATTTGCTGAATCAGCTTCTCTGCCTCCGCGTCACGCGGCACGATCACGGGTTTATGGTCATCTTCTATTAGCCGAAATCTATTAGCAACTTCGCGAAAAGGAAAGTTCAGTCTGAGTGCGCCTTCGCGGAGCAATTGCAGTATCCCTTTGTTGTCCAAACGCTCGCCTTGCGACCAGTAATAATCTCGAAAGTACTCTTCGATGGCACTTAGCGAAAGAACGTCTTCGCTGAATCGCCGCATAACACTCTCCGTCGTTTGTGCCGTCTGGCGAAAGTAGCCCGGCGGCAGCTTATGTTCAGGGCGGAAGATGAAAACGGCCCCGGATTCCAGCAGCCCTTCTCGATTGCATCTGCCCGCTGCCTGAGCTATTGAATCTATCCCGGCGATTGCCCGATAGACAACGGGAAAGTCAATATCTACCCCTGCCTCGACAAGTTGGGTGCTGATAACTCGGCATGGCTTCTGCTCCTTCAGCGTTTCGCGTATGTTGTGAAGTATCCTGGATCTGTCCACAGGACATAAAGATGCACTAAGATGAAAGACATTCACTTCTTCGGCCAGTTGCTCATATAATCTGAGGGCATGCTTTCTTGTATTGACGACGCAGAGCACTTTCTCATGCTGGCGTATTCGCTCTATCAGCAAGTCATCACTTTGCTCGCCAAGATCAAATACTGTCGTGCGTTTTAGATGTCCGGCAAGCCGGTCGGGGTCTTCGGCAATCTCCCGCACGTCTGCAAGGCCGGCAGAGAAATCTTCCCGCCTTTGAATAGCCGGTTGTGTTGCACTGCAAAGAACCAAAGAGCACTGGTAATTGAGAGCAAGTTCTCGTATTGCCTCAATGCACGGTAAAAGAAGTTCAGAAGGGAGGGCCTGTACTTCATCCATAATTATTACGCTGTTGGCAATATTATGCAACTTCCGGGAACGACTGCTGCGGCAGGCAAACAGGGACTCAAAGAACTGTACATTGGTTGTCACCACAATCGGAGCATCCCAATTCTCGCTTGCAAGTCTGGTTCGATGCTCTTCTTCTACTGGTTCGTAATTGCTGTGATGTTCCAAGACATTGTCGTCGCCAAAGATGTCTCGGAAGATGGCGGCGTTCTGTTCAATGATGCTGGTAAATGGAATCACATATATGATTCGGTTCTGTCCACACTTTATTGCGTGTTTGAGGGCAAATGTCAGAGAAGACAAGGTCTTCCCGCCGCCGGTTGGTACTGTGAGCGAAAATAACCCTCGGTTCAACCTTGCGGCCTTGCGGCAGTTGTTTAGAATCTGGGAGCGCAAGCGATTTACGGTTGTACTGGCAGCCTGCTGTTCAATGCTGTCAAGATGAACGGTGAGTTTCCCTTCGAGTTCCACAAGTGAATAGCCCCGTGATCGCAAAACCGCTTGCTGCGGTTTCATGTGCTTTTCGGTGTCGAGAAAATCAGCATCAACCAAGGCAGAAAACAGCATCCGAATGAAAAAGCTTACTTCAAGACCGGCTCGCATCTTGTCCAGTGTAAATGGCATATCAGGCTTGGGAACTTCCAGCAGTTCATCCGGCCAGTTGAAATCATATGGCAGTTCTTTTTGCAGACGTTTTGCAAGCGAAGACTCTTCATTTGATCTGCCGTCTGCCAAGCCTGTATGGTGGCCTGCGATTGCGTATGCCAGTATCTTCCCTTCGCCTTGCTTCCATTTCTCTGTTGATTGTTGTGCGCCGATTATCGAGTGTTGAACTTTGCTCGTTTGCTCTATGTGAGCATCAGCAGCCGCCCGCAACATCTGCTGAAATTCATGGGAGTACTTCCCAAGATCATGCAGCAGCCCAGCAATGTGCCCCCAGTCGCCCGCCCCAAAGGCGGCGGCGAAGCCGCGTGCAAGTTGGGCGGTTTGTCTGAGGTGGTCTTCGAGCGTCTGCCAGCAGACGCCGGGTTCGTCCGGGCCTTTGCCGGGATGGCTCGGATCAGTATGAGCGTAATACTCACTTGGCATTTGGCAGTTGTCTCCTCTCCAAGACAGGGACCATTGTCCGCTCTGATGACGCTGAAGCCGCTTCCAAAGACAAAAAGAGGGAATTCTGAATCATCCTGTCAGCAGTCCTATGCTCGCCAGTCCTCCTCCCTCGCAACTTTCTGGCCATGGCCTTTTCTCCCAAATCTTACCAAATCTTTAATAAGATGTACAAGTGCCAAAACACTACCACAGGAAATATCCAGAAGCAAGTGGATTTTTCATGGCAAAAAAATGATGATTAACGCCGCCCTGTGACGGTTGGGGTCGGGTGCCCGCTATGCTGATCGCGTCAAGGCCCGAACCAAACCACAAAACAGTCGAGAGCACGGCACAGGCAGATGGGCTACTGGGGGCGATCATGGCTCTTGATACCTTCCGGCCTGAAACAGCCGACAAGGCAACCAGGAACACACCCAAGGCCACGTTCCCAACCCACAGCCCCCGTTGCAGCCCCTTGCAACACCCAGAAAATAGACGGCAGAGCCATCGACAGCAGCCTCAACGCCCTGAGACAGCCATAGGAATAACCACAAGGAGCAGAATGACATCCCCCCACGAACACTCCGAATACAATTAGGCGGAAAAAAAGCGACAGCAGCAAGTGTGATAGGAGGCTACCACACCCCCAATCCCCACCGAAGGTACGTCGGCAGGTAGAAAAACCCGAAATCTCTCACGCACGCAAGGACACCAGCAAAAAATATATTAGTATCGTCCCAAAGTTAGGGGATAGATTGAAAAAGGCTTGAGTTGTGATATCATATTGTTGACACGACGACACTTTTATCACAGGAGACTCAAGCCATGCAGGATATTATAAC
>JAGHBX010000076.1 GCA_021160785.1 Planctomycetota bacterium
CTTGCTCTTCGAGGCCCGGCCAACTCGGCAGGTTCATGCCCATGGCGGATATTCGCTCGGCCACGGGCAAAGACAAAGACTGCCCGGAGCGATTGTACAACGGCATGGAATGCACCGGCGGGAACACCCGCCTGGTCTCGATGCCCTCTGTCGCAAGGGCCTCACGAAGAGGTCCCACAGCCGCGACGTCCTCGCACAGAATCGATACCATCCAATAAGTATGGAACACCTTTTCGTCTTTTTCGTCTTTTTCGCCTTTTTCGTCTTTTTCGTCCTTCTCGTCCTTCTCGTCCTTGCCGTCCTGCTGATGGATCGTCAGCGGCAGACCCGCCAGGTAGCTCATATACCATCGGGCGATCTGGCGCTTCTTCTCAATGATCGCGTCGGCCCGCTCGATCTGCGCCAATCCAACCGCAGCCGAAAGGTTCGTCATACGATAATTGAAACCCAGTACGTCGTGCCAGTATTCCTGGCCCTGACCCGGCATGCCCTGATTCTTGTAACGCCGGATTCGCTCATGCAGGTCGGCTGAGAGTGTCGTCACCATTCCGCCCTCGCCGGTGGTGATCGTTTTATTGCCGTAGAAACTGAAGACTCCCACGTCTCCAAACGTGCCGACGTGTCTGCCGTCGTACCTCGAACCGAACGCCTCGGCGCAGTCCTCGATAAGCAACAGGTGATGTTTCTTCGCCAGTGCGACGAGCCGGTCCATGTCACAGACCCCGCCGTAAAGATGAACGGCTATTATCGCCTTGGTCCGGTCGGTGATCTTGCACGCGACGTCGTCTGGGTCTATCTGCCACGAGTTCGCCAGGCAGTCGGCGAAAACCACCTTCGCCCCCGAGGCAACCGCCACGTTTACCGGCGCTATGTAAGTGAAAGTCGGAGAGATAACCTCGTCGCCCTCACCGATCCCCAAGGCGCCTACTGCCGTCTGCAGCGCGGACGTGCCGCTCGATACGGAAGAGCAATAGGCACAGTCAACATACTGCCCGAACGCCTGCTCGAAGCGGGAAACATAACTCCCGACGGATGAAATCCATCCCGAGTCGATGCAGTCGCAGATATATCGTCTCTCGTTGCCGCTCAGGTCAGGCCGATAGACGGGGATTCGAACCAAGGCAGCATCTCCAGAAGCATTAGCGCCGGACCAACCAGCAATGAGTCAGCCCCGCAAGGGTGGCCCTGTTACGGACCATTGAAACCGGCTGTGCATTCTAGCTTTACCCACCCGCATTTCAAGCTGCCCTTAACGCCGTAACTGTTCCAATGATTGTGGAACTTTTTTCGGACCACAACTTATGGGGCTTCGTCCCGTTGTCAGAGCCAACAAGTCGTGCGGCAGCCGGGCGCCCACACGCTTTGGGACACTTACGTAACGCCTTGACATGTCACGTGTGAGCGACGCGATCCTCTGGCAGTCGTCCTGAAGCATCGCGATTCAATGTTTTCGGTATGAGTTTTCGGTATGAGTTTTCGGTATGAGTTTTCGGTGTGAGTTTTCGGTATGAGTTTTCGGTGTGAGTTTTCGGTATGAGGTACTGTCACATGTTGTCGATGGGCGTGCAGAAGCTACGGCGGTCAGTCCGAAGGACTGAGACAAATTAGCCAAGGGCAACGCCCTTGGTATGAAGGGCCACCACAAAAGAGTCCTGAAGGGACGAAACAACTGACCCCACACGTAGCGCTCGTCGTAATCGACATGGTGACGATTCAGGAAGCGCCGAAATTCTTCGTCGAACGTCATTGTACGGTAATCCTGATCTTGCGTTGCGATGTACTTCGTAACGGCGGTTTTGTTGGATTCGCTCACGGGAAATGCCCCATATCCGCTCTGCCAGCAGAAACCCTCAAGAGATCGCGATTGCTTCTTCATCCACTTCGAGGGTCCCTTTCCTGACCTCCTCAATTACCTTGGCCACAGGCAGGTCCCTGCACAGGTGCGAGAGGATATGCACGTGGCCGTCCGCACAACCTATCTTGACAGGCAATCAATCGAGCTTGACGAGAATCCCGGCCAGATATGCGCTCAGCCCTTGGCGAACATCCGGTGTGATAAGAGGTTTTCTGTGTTTCGTACTGAAAATGATATGGACGATAATTTTTGATAGAGACTGCGACATAGCTGCGTCCTTTGTGTCGTTTCGCCCTTTCAGGGCTTTTTTGATGCGGCGCCTTTATATCAAGGGCGTTTGCCCTTGACTAGTTTGTCTCAGTCCTTCGGACTGACATCCCTTTCACGGTTCTTTTGGTAGGAAGCCTTCGTACCAAGGACGTTGCCCTTGGCTAGTGTGCCCCAGCCCTGTGGGTTGTATGCCAGAGGGCGTTCAAACCAAAAGATGGACTATTACATAGTATGAACAACGCTTATGGCTTTCCGGGAAAAAGGTGACTCACACATCTCACGTCGCAGACAGCCCGGCGACGCGCTCCATCACGGCTAGATGTGCCCGGGCGCAGGTGGACCAGGAAAAGGCCTTCGAACGCTCGAGGGAATCCGCAGCCATGTCGGCCCGCCAGAGCGGCTCTTCAACAGCCTTGCGCATTGCGCCAGACCAGCCGCTGACATCCCCAGGCGCGACGAACTCCCCCACCGCCCCGGCTACCTCCTCGAACGGCGGTATCGCTGAGCAGATAACCGGTGTTCCGCAGCCAAACGCCTCAACAACGGGTAGGCCGAAACCTTCCTACCTCGACGGCGCCAGAAGCGCCGTCGCCCCCGAGAGCAGCAGTGCGGCGGTCTCGTTGCTTACGTACCCGCAGGCAAGCACGTGCTCGGCGGCAGGATGCTCCGACAGGCTGCGCCAAAACGATTCGCTTGCCCACGTCGGCGGACCGGCCAGGATTAACTTGCAGGCTTCGCGGATCTCGCCCGGCAAGGCCGTGTAAGCATCGAGAAGCACGGTTACGTTTTTTCGCGGCTGAAGGGCGCCCAGGTACAGAAAGTATTTCTTCGGCAGGCCCAATTGCTCAGCCATGCGCCGAAGGTCCGCGCCAAACGGGTAGCGCAGCGGCCTGCCCGCCAGAGGAATCACCGTGATGTCCTCCGGGGGGATCGAAAGCAGATCGGTCATTCGGCTTTGAGTAAACCGCGAAGCGACTATCCAATGGTCGGTGGCGGCGCTGCTGCGGGGCCAGTTGGCCCGCCATCGCGCAAGGCGGTCGGGAGGATGCCATTGCGGATGCTCGAAAACCGACAGGTCGAACACCGTCGTTACGGTAGGCCCGTCGCACTCGGCGGCCAGGTTGTCCGGCTCGAAGTAGCAGGCGAAATCTCCGTGATTGAAACATGAGCTTAAGGCTGCGGAATATATCTTCAGGACAGGCGAATTGAACCGGCGTGAAAAGTATTGCAGCCCCCGCATGTGTGAAAGCATGTCTTTGAGCGTGCGCAGGAAAGGCCGCCTTTCGACCGGGCGCGCCCTCCGTCCTAATCGGCACAGAC
>JAGHBX010000309.1 GCA_021160785.1 Planctomycetota bacterium
AAAAGGCTTTAAAAAAAAACGGTTTTTTGTAATAATAAAGCTGTTTGGAAAAAGGTTTATTCCGCATGGGGGTTTTCGGTGCAAAAAATATTTTACTGGAAATTTTGCCTTTGATGCGTTATAATTGTTAGTGCAAGGTTAGCTTTGTCGGTTGGGGCCTAAAACCGCCCTGACAGGCTCAGAAATCGGGAAAAAGGCCGAAAAAAAGTGTAACGATTCGGATGAGGGCCGACTCTTTTAACACATACGCGGGCATTTTCTTGCAAGGTCTGTGCCATAAGTATGAGGCGAACTTGTCTGAATTGTGTTGAGGGCATGTGATAAGGCCTTGGAAGTGGATGTGGCAGGTTGTGAAATGACGACTGGCGATAAGCCAAAACCAGTTTCTTCAACAGGTACGGCGCCTGAGATCGGGTTGGGTGTCGCTAAGTCTGCGCACGGCAAGGACACGACGCTTGCGTGTCGTTACGAGTTGAAGTACCGGATACCCGAAGCCAAGGCCCGGGCGATCGCCGAGTACGTTAAGTCATATATTCACATGGATCGATACGCCAAGCTTCAGCCGAGAGGCGAGTATCCGATAGTGAGCCTGTATCTGGATTCGGACGGTTTCCGCCTGGCTCGTGAGACACTTGAAGGAAAGAAGAATCGGTTCAAGCTGCGAATCCGTGGGTATAGCGATAATCCGGAGTCGCCGTGCTTTTTTGAAGTAAAACGCAGAATAAACGAGGTGATCCTTAAGAGCCGGGCCCGTGTGCGGCAGGAGGACATATCGCCTATTCTTCAAACAGGTCGTCCGCCGTCGGGTTATAAGGGCGACGCCAAGGTGCTTAGACAGTTTTTGCTGTATACGCAATATATTGGTGCGAAACCGATGGTGCTTGTACGGTACATGCGCCAGGCGTTCGAGGGTGATTCCGATAACCGTGTTCGGGTAACGTTTGACCGGCAGATATATTTCAAGATCAGCCGAAAGCCGAAAGTGGAACTCAACAGCCGCGGCTGGCAGTCGGCGAGGCTGGATTGTGTTGTTCTGGAGATTAAGTTTACGGCGAAATATCCCGCATGGCTCAGTAATATGGTTAAGGTGTTCGATCTCAAGCGAGGCGGGATGTCGAAGTACGCTTCTTCAGTCAAGAAATCCTGCGATATGGGTTTTTGTGCACCGCAGGCATACAGTTACGGTACGCCTCAATTGACGGGGTATTTAGATGGATAGGGTATTACAATTTCTGGAAGGCGGAACATCTGCCGATGTGTTTACGACACAGACGGTGTTGCTGTCGCTGCTTCTGGCTTTCGTATTGGGTCAGGCGCTGGCGTGGGTTTACTATTTCACTCACAGCGGGCTTTCGTACTCGAAGTCTTTTGTTCAATCGCTGATACTGATCACGGTTGTCATCTCCATGGTGATGTCGACGATAGCTGGTAGTTTTGTAACGGCCGTCGGTCTGATGGGCGCTCTTTCGATCATTCGATTTCGTAATATGATCAAGGACACTCGCGACATAGCGTTTATTTTCTGCGCCCTCGTCATCGGAATGGCGAGCGGCTCCCAGCGTTACAAGGTAGCTATAATGGGCACTGTTGTACTTATTGCAATCATTATTTATCTTCACCTTACTGACTTCGGAAAGCACAAACCCCACAACGGTTTCCTGCGTTTCAGTATGACGGAGCACATCGGTCCCAAACACCCTGTCCCGCTGGTTCTGAAGCGTTTTTGTCGCCACTTCACTCTTATCTCGGCGCAGGACGGGGATTTCGGGAGTCCTGATGTCGAATACGCCTACCAGGTAATGATACGCAGTGCGGAGCGGAACGAGCAAATGCTGTCGGAACTTCAGAAGGTGGAAGGTGTCAAAAATATCAGCTTGACTATGCAGGAACAACTGCTGGAGGTGTAGGAAAAGGATGAAAAGAGCAGGAGTTAGTATTTTGAGACACGGTCGTCTGAGTCTTCACATCGTGCCGATATTGGTGTGGCTTGCCGCTTTGGCATGTGTCGTTCAACTGTTTAGTCTTCAGTCGCGGCGTTTTGAGGTTCTGGGCATCGCCCAGGGTCGTATGCGTCAGGTTCAGGCGACGGTGACGGGCAGGCTTGTCGATGTGAAGGTTGAATTGTTCGAGGAAGTCCAGGCCGGTCAGGTGCTGGCTGTGCTGGACACCCTGACTGAAACGGAACATCTACAGCCTGAGATTGCGGCAAAGAAGGCTGTCTATGAGGCGGAGATACAACGACTCGAGGCCGACTTGAACTCGGCGCACGATCTTTTCACGCTGCAGGCGGCCCAGAGGCAGACTGAATTGAGCGACAGATACCTGCAACTGTCAACGGAGGTGCAAAAAGCGCATACTGTCGTGCTCGAGTTGAAGGCTGTGCAGGAGCCGGACCGAATCAAGCTTGCGGAGATGGAGCTTAAGGTCAAGAGCTTCATGGTGCAGAATTTGATAGAGCAGGACAATGCGGCCGTTTACAATTACAAGATGCTGCAGTTGCAGTATGACGCACTGGCAAAGAAAATAGAAGAGAACGATAAGCTTCTGGCCAAGTCGGAAGAGGATCTGCGGAAAGCCGAAGACCAACGTGAAGCGTTTGCCAAACAGCAGCCGCCGGACGCATCTCTGGATCGTACGCTGGAGCCGATTCGTCGTGCTATAGTCGTGCAGCAAAAGCGAATCGCCGAATTGTCGGTTGAACGTGAGCCGGTGATATTGCGGGTGCCGTTTGCGGGTCTGGTGAGTGAAATCGTGCACAGGGCGGGCGAGGTAATTTTGCCCGGCGATGCGGTGCTTACGATATCCGAGAACAAGCCTCGTGAGATTGCCGCCTGGGTCAGTGAGAGCCAGGCGAACGTCATCCAGAAGGACATGAGGGTGAGACTGGTTAAGAACAGCGAACCGCCGCAGATCGCCAATTCTCAGGTGGTCTATCTTGGGCCTAACGTGGAACTGGTGCCGCAGCGTTTGTGGGACAGTCCTGACACTCCAAAGTGGGGGCGGCGTATGCTGATAGGGATTCATGCCGATATGAAGCTTTTGCCCGGTGAGGTTGTGGGCATAAGGCAACTGTAAGTCTCGGCGACGAGCCGGTTGCAACGGGGTAAGAAGCACGGATGATTTCAAAACCACAGGATGTGAGTGGGTTTTTTGTGAGCACATATTTGCGAGGGTTTTGTAAATGTTTGGAATTGACAAATACTATTTCCGGAAGACGACGGTGGTGTTTTGCGTTGTTTTGTTATTGGCGTGTACGGTCGGTTTTTGCTCGGGGGCAACGAACCCGGTCGAAAACGACAGGGGCGTCGGTGTCGCGCAGGAACGATTGCGCACAAAGATAACATACAGTTGTGTCGATAAGCCTATCGAAGATGTGCTTGACGATCTCGCCAAGGAAGCGAATCTGTCCATTGTGAGGAGTCTCCATGTTACCGGCCCGCTTACTTTGCAGGTTACCGATGTCCCCCTGGAGGAGGTTCTGAGCAATATTCTGGCAGCGAATAATTTTACCTATGTTGCAACGCCAAGCATGATTCGGGTGGTTCCGCTGAGCGAGGCGGCTACCTTGCGGGAAGAGGTCGTTACCGAGGTCTACCGGATTACGTACGCCAACGTTGAGGAGGTAGCGAAGGCATTGCAGAGTTTCGTGTCGGACCAGGGCAGGGTCGCAGTGAACACGGGAACAAGCCATATTGTGGTAACCGACACGGCGGACAGGATAAAGGCGGTGGGCAAGTTTATCGAACGGATCGACTGTGAGACGCAACAGGTGCTTGTTGAGGTGCGGATTTACGATATTATCTCGAACGATGCGTTTGAAATTGAGCCCAAGTGGAAGATCGAGCGAAACGCCGACACTGTTACGACAAAACACAGCGGATCAAGCAAGGGGAGTACATCGTCAGGCATAGAGTCTGAGACTTCTACTAACATTGATTCTTCCAGCGCTATCCCCCTGGACTATGTGGGCGCTATCCCCGTGTTCGGCAACACCGAAACCTCCACAAATAATGATTCATGGCTGTCGAGCGGTATAGAAGACTCGCAAAAGACGTCGAAGGAGTGGGAGCGGAAGAGGCGTAAACCTGTTTTCGGAGGAGCTTTTGACCGTAAGGATGGCGGCACAATCAGTGTCAGTCTTCTCAATAACGCGATTGATCTGGATTTTGTGCTGACCATGCTTCACAGTCTCGAAGAGGCGAAGCTTCTTGCGAGTCCTCGTGTTATGGTGCTGGACAATGAGACGGCATTGTTCGAGACGGTTCGTGAGATACCGTACACGGAGCGGACGACAACGGCGGGCAGTGCGGGGACTATTACTTCGACGAAGTTCAAGCCTGTTGGCGTGAAACTGAATGTTACGCCTCACATTGCTCGAGACGGCATGATACGGTTGAAGATCGAGCCGGAATTCGGCGTGGTTGTTGAGTTGAACGACGACGGTGCGCCGACGATCGATACGCGTCGTGCGGTTACGACAAACATCATCAAGGACGGCCAGACGATCGTATTAGGCGGGCTTCGCAAGAGCGAAATGCGCAAGGAAGTCGACAAGGTTCCGCTGCTTGGCGATCTGCCCGTTCTGGGCGGTCTTTTCCGGAGCGAATCGGAATCTGAGATGACGACAGAGCTGGTGGTATTCATCACGACAACGATTGTCGAGAGCCCGAATATGTCCAAGGCCGAGCAGATGCGGCTGGATACGACGAGTCGTATGATTTATGAAATGGCCAAGCCGGAGGCGGACACAAGCAAGACCGGCAAACAAAAGAAGGCGGCTGGTCAGCCTGAGAAAGTAACCCATGAGTATATCGACGAGTGGATCAAGGCCAGGATGAAGAAGTAGCCGGGTCAGCAGGAAATCAGGACTCGACATCTGCGAGTGTGTTTTTGACTTTTTGGAGGGCGGCGACTGCGAAGATGAGGGGGTAAAGTTCTTCGTAGTACCAGAGTCCGGCAAAATACAGACCGATTGGGGCGGGATGTATGCGGTCGGGATTCTCCGTATGCTGCATCAGCCATTGGGCGGCCGGGTAAACGGCCTGCCGCATCTTTTCAACAGGCAAGGCAAAAGTCTTTGCGAAACTTTCGTCGTGTATTGTGCGGAGCAGCAGGGCGGCCAACGCCTCGGTTGCAAGGGCGGTCTCTTCAATTGACGCCGCCGCAGAGCCTACTCCCCCCCACGAGCCGTCATCGCCCTGTATCTCAAGCAGCCATTGGACCGCCGCGGCGATGTTTGGCTCGACGCCGTTGATGAACCGCATCGGCAGGCGGTTTAGCCCCAGGAGCACACGTGCGGCACCGTAGACAGGGTTTTCCTTTTGCGGGTTTGATTCATTTCCGAACCACAGCGGTATCCATGCGCCGTCGGGTGTTTGATTTTGCTTGAGGAAAACGACCGCTCGTCGCATTGCTTTTTCGGTGCGTTTTTTTGCAGGCGCGGGTAACTGTTCGAGCCACAGGCTCCATGCGGCAAGGGCGTGGGCGGTCAGGTCGGGGGCGCTTCGGTCGAAGGGCAGCCTGCCCCAGCCTTTGCAGAAAGTGGGGATTCCGCCATCGCGGTTTTGAATGTCAAGCAGCCATTTGACGCCGGCAAATGCCTGGCCGGTAACGTCGTCGTCGGGCCCGGTGAGATTGTGCATTGCGATGAGAGCGCCCGCTGTGTCATCGGCGTCGGGGACGGCGCCTGCCAGGTCGGTCCAGGCCCAGCCGCCGGGTGCGGCATGGGTAAAGGCGTGCTCGGCGTGATACTGCCGGCCTAACAGCCAGATCAGGGTGTGCTGACGGTTTTTGTGTGAAAGCAGCGTTTTGTAATCGGGCGCCTGGGCGAGGGCGTTTACCGATAAGGTCGTCAGCCATGTCGCAAGGTCCGTGTCGATGGGCCAACTCCCGTCGGACCTGACGGATTTGACGAGGAATTCAATGCCCTTTGAGACAACGGTGCTGTCTTTTTGGTCTGCGGCGACCAGGGTCATAACGACAAAGCTCGTCAGGGGCGTCGCCTCGAGGAAGCCGCCGTTTTGCGGCTGGATGTTTTGGAGGATTCGCAGGGTTTTGTTCTGCGTCAGGCGGCGAATGAATCTTACCAAGCGGTTGGCGGGCGGATTATTATGGAAGTTCGCCTGGCCGATCGCGATTAGCGCCGGCAGTGCGTAACTTACGACATTTAGATTGAGCCATTTGAACAGTTGATGCGGCAGGGCGGCCAGCTCGAAGGGCAGGGGTTTTACATAAGGCCAGGGATTGTCGCCCAGGCGTCCGGCGATGGCGCACATCGTCAGGATGGGAACCGAAAATGTACGGTCGGCGCCGTAGCTTGCATAGATCGCTTCGACGAGCGCGTCGGTTTCAAGCGAGCCGGCTCGCTTTGTGAGCCAAACTTCTGCGCGTGATATTGCGCTGTCCGAGGTTTGTGTTTGGCTTGTCGCGGTAAAGGCCGCCCAGCAGAGCATTGTTGTGCTGATATTGCTTTGACTGCGGATCGTGTCGCCCCATCCGCCGTCGGGGTTTTGATTTTGCACGAGCCAGTTGAGGCCATTTGCGATGAGCGATTGATATTGGACGGGATCGACTGTTGAAAGGGCAAAGACGGCGGTTGCGGTGGCCAGGGCGCTGCTTGAAAGTCGGCCTCTCCAGTGGGTGGATTCGCCGCGCAAATTCACCAGACGGCTCTTCAGGTCGTTGAGCTTTTCGTCAAGATGCTTTTGGTCAATATCCATTACTCACCGTTGAGATGGCCAAGTGCCAGGAGTCCATAATAGGTATACTCACAGTCGAGCGTTTCGTCAAGCCAGTTGCCGGCAAACGCTCCGTCGGTGCTCCAGAGGCTGTCAATAAACTCCAGGGTCGGCTGCTTGATGTCGTCCAGCGGCGCTTTCGCAAGCGCCAAGGCATGTATCGCCGTCGCCGTGGAGAGCAGGTCGGGGATGGGCGCGACGGGCGCGGCGAGGAATCCGCCGGTGGCGCGACTGCGGGCAAGCAGCCACTGCACGGAAGGTGGTGGCGGGGTGCAATTTAGATAATGGAGCGTCGTAACGGCTGCCGCGGTCGCTGGTGTGGAGCCGATTTGTATAGTGGCGTCGTTTGCAAAGGCGCCGTCCGGCCTTTGCAGCGAAAGGATGCACTCGATCAGTCCGGCTGGATTGGGAATATCGAGATCGAGGTCCTGATACGCTCCCAGCGCGAGGAAACAGGCGTATGCAGTGCCGGATTTGGCGCCCATTGAATTGCTGTAGCCGCCGTCGGCGCAGCGATGGAATTCCAGGCGATGGGCGATTTTTTCGTTGAGTTCATGCTCGGTGTGTTCGGGTTGTCGCAGGTTAGCGCGGCATCGCGCCAGACAGGCAAGGTGGACCAGATCGAGCGAGTTGCCGTCTGCGAATCCGTTGAGATAGCCCAGAACGTGGTCGCTGTCGAGAGGAGCGCCTAATGCGATGAGCGATTCGATCCCGAAGACCGTGTAATATAGATCGCTTTTGGCGGTTCTGCCCCTGAATCCACCGTCGCGATTGATCCGGCCCGCGGTAAACTCCGCCACAAGGTCGGTCGAGTCAGTCAGTTGACCCGGCACCTTCGCCGCGGCGTCGATCATGTCTTGCCTTATAGTCATTACAACAACCCATTACATCGATTTCATTGAAGATTTTGCTGATGACTCTGCGGAGCAGGCCTTTGAGGTCGGGGTTGGTCAGTTGCCCGAGGCAACTCAACGCGCGGGACTTGTACAACTCCATCATATCGGATGCCGCCCGGAGAATTCCCTGCTCGATGAAGACCTCCTGCATGCGGCCGAGGACCGAATCGATATCGACAACGCCTGCCCAGAG
>JAGHBX010000304.1 GCA_021160785.1 Planctomycetota bacterium
GCCGCAGATATTGCGACTAATCCACCCAACCCAAAACCTCTATTCCATCTGCGCCCTCTGCGAATAAAATCTTTTTGGTTCCGGCTATGCTGCTCCTGGGCATCATCTGTTGCCGTACATCTGGTCGTAGTAGGCCTGGTACTGGCCGGATACGATATTGTCCAACCATTTTTTGTTGGCAAGATACCAGTCAATTGTCTTGTCGAGCCCTACCTCGAACGTCACAGAAGGCGCCCAGCCAAGCTCGGTCATAATCCTGCTCGAATCTATCGCATAACGCCTGTCGTGCCCGGGCCTGTCGGTAACATGTCTGATCAGGTCTTTGCTCTTGCCCAGGCGATCCAGGATCGAACCCACCACATCGAGATTCGTCTTCTCGTTGTTGCCCCCGATATTGTATGTCTCGCCCGCCGGTGCCTCGGTCAGGACCTTCCACACCGCCGTACAATGGTCATAAACATAAAGCCAGTCGCGCACGTACAGGCCGTCGCCGTATATGGGCAGCTCCTTGTCGTTAAGGGCGTTGTTAATCATCAGGGGGATCATCTTTTCCGGGAACTGGTACTCGCCGTAGTTGTTCGAGCATCGCGTGATATTGTATTTCAGACCCCAACTGTGACCGAACGCCTTTACGAGATGGTCGGCGGCGGCCTTGCTCGCCGAATAAGGCGAATTCGGACTTATCGGTGTCTGCTCCGTGAACATGCCGTCTGCACCTAAGGAGCCATATACCTCATCCGTGGAAATCTGCACGAACTTGTCAAGGTCCTTTTCGAGCGCGATCTTGAGCAGTGTCAGCGTCCCGGATACATTCGTTTCGATGAATATGCCCGGATCGACCAGGGATCTGTCAACATGACTTTCAGCCGCAAAATTGACTATCGAGTCGATTTCATTATCGCCGATCACCTTCTCCATCAGCGCCGCATCGCATATATCGCCCTTGACAAACTTGTGATTGGCGTTGTCCATGAACCCTTCCAGGTTTTCGAGGTTGCCCGCATAGGTCAGGTCGTCCACGTTGACAACCAGGCAATCGGCATGCTCGCTCAGCACCATCCGCACAAAATTGCTTCCGATGAAACCCGCTCCGCCGGTAACAAGTATTCGTCTCATAAACACTCCAAAAATTCTTCGAGGGGCCCCTGCCAGTCCCTGATGGGCGCCGACAGCAGCCTTTGGATCTTTTCACAATTGAATCGACTGTTCAACGGCCTCGCCGCCGCCGAGGCGTAGTCGCTCGTCTTGCACGGTTTTATGTCAATGTCAACGCCGAGTTTGTCAAAAATGAACCTCGCCTGATCGTATCGGCTCACCTGCCCCGCCGCGGCGAAATGATACAGACCCTCCGGCGGGTTATCCCGGCTCAACAGTTCGCAGATGACGCCGACGACTTCCGTCGTCGCCGTAGGCGAACCGATCTGGTCGTCTATAACCTTAAGCTGATTTCTCGTTTTCGACAACTCGATCATCTTGCTCACAAAATTAGCGCCCGCCGCCCCGTACGTCCACTGCACGCGAATAATGCAATGCCTGCACCCGCCTGCGGCTAACAACTGTTCGCCCTGATACTTCGTCCTGCCGTAGGCGCCAAGCGGATTCGGCGCATCCTGCTCGACATAAGGACCGCTCTTTCGCCCGTCGAAAACAAAGTCGGTGCTGATGTGCACGACATATGAGTCATTGGCTTTGGCCAGGTCGCCTAACCGCCCCACTGCTGCGGCGTTGACATCATAAGCCGATTCGGCATCGGCTTCGGCGCCGTCAACATTCGTGTATGCGGCACAATTGATTATCACATCCGATCGCCCCACCGCCGCGCGAAGCTGTCCGGCGTCGGTAATGTCAAAATCCGGCAGATCGAAAACCTCCACACCGAAACCCGCCTGCTGCAGAGCCCGGTCCAGATCGGTCCCTAACATCCCCCTGCCGCCCAACAGCACTATCTGTCCCGCCTTTTTTGTCATGAGCCCCCCTCAAAACGCGGCAGCTTTTCGGCAGGAATGTCTTTGAGCCGCGGCAACTGCAAGTCTTTTTCCGAAAGAAGCGGTCCCTCCACGGGCCAGTCAATACCGATATCCGGGTCGTCCCAGATGACCCCACCCTCTGTCGCCGCATTGTAGTACGCCGTACACTTGTACGTAAATGTTGCCGCATCGCTGATCACGCAAAACCCATGCGCAAAACCCGGCGGGATGTAAATCTGCTTATGATTATCCTCCGACAGCATCACGTCAACATACCTGCCGAACGTCGGCGAACCCGAACGAATATCAACCGCCACATCAAACACCTCGCCGGAGACAATGCTCACAAGTTTGCCCTGCGTCTGCGGATATTGAAAATGCAGACCACGCAGAATCCCCTTCCGCGAAAATGACACATTATCCTGGCAAAACGTCTCCCTGATCCCCACCTCTTCGTACCGCGCCAGGCGCCATGTCTCCAGGAAATACCCCCGGTCGTCGCCAAAGACCTTCGGTTCGAGAATAACGACGCCCTCTAACTCGGTTGCTATAACATTCATCGGTTTTTTGTACTCCCAACAAGATCGATTAGATACCGTCCGTAATGGTTCTTCTTCAAGGGATTCGCTAATTCCAGCACCTGCTCGGCGTCGATAAAACCAAGATGCCAGGCGATTTCCTCCGGGCACGCTATCATCAGCCCCTGCCGCTGCTGAACCGTCTGGACAAAGTTTGCCGCCTGCAGCATCGAATCGGACGTTCCCGTGTCCAGCCACGCCGTCCCGCGACCAAACACCTCCACAGCGAGACCGCCACTTTCGAGGTAGGCATTGTTGACCGCGGTAATCTCCAGTTCGCCGCGAGCCGAAGGCTTGATATTAGCGGCAATCTCTGTAATTTCCGAGTCATAAAAATACAACCCAACAGCGGCGTAATTCGATCTCGGATGCTCCGGTTTTTCCTCTATAGACAGCACCTTGCCCGAATCGTCAAACTCTATCACGCCGTATCGCTGCGGATCGCTCACCCTGTACCCGTATATCATAGCCCCCGAATTCGTCTGCGCCCCCGTCTTCAGAGACTTCTCCAATCCATGACCGTAAAAAACATTATCGCCGAGAATAAGACCCGCCGGCCCGCCATTAATAAATCCTGCACCGATGATAAACGCTTGCGCAAGCCCTTCGGGCCGGGGCTGAACCGCATAGTCCAGGCTAAGCC
>JAGHBX010000426.1 GCA_021160785.1 Planctomycetota bacterium
TATCACGACCCGGTCCGGAGGAATAACCGATCTGTTTGTCAATGGCGGTAAAGACATTATCCTTCTCCAAATCTTTAATCCTGCGCTTGACAACCAGCACACCGCCCAGCTCAGTCAACAGGGGATTCGCTGAAAGTGCCTCACTGCGCAAAGTTTCAAGCTGGTGTTTTGCATATGCCTCACCCTGCCCAGGACGACCCTCGATGCCTCGCAAACGGTCAAGATAATCGTATCCATTGGGGTAACGATCTCCAAATGTTTCGATCAGGTCGGAGACAGCGCTGCGCAGTTTACCGCTATCGGAAGCGGCATCCTGAACTTCGGCCTGACATCTTTCCAGACTCAGAAAAGACATACATATCAAAGTAATCAACAATACGGTTAAAAGTAGCCTGTTTATTATCAAAGCAATACCCTGCTAATTTCAATCATAAATAACGTCAAAAACTATTTCATAAAAAATCATTGTACCAAAAGTTGGCCAGTTTTTCAAGATTATCTATGATTATCCTCGCTACTCATCCTCCTCCAGAGGACGTTGACCTTCAAAAGGCCCCCACATCACTCGTTTGCTGTACTCTTTCGCTTTCTTATAAACAGCTTCATCATAATTCGGATTTATCTTCGGCTTTCGTGCACCTACATGATCAATATACCGCATCATCTCATCGTAAAGTTTTTTATGCTCCATAGGATACTCTTTAGCAATGTTCTTGACCTCGCCACCGTCGGCCGCCAGATCAAACAGCATGGCAATGTCGGGCCGTTCATAAAAATGCATCACCTTACGGGTTCCCGATACAATCGCTGAGTGCGGCGGCTGGGTCAGGTGCGGGTTAAATGAATGACGATAACCGTTATCGGAGGTCATGACCACATACGTATTGTCTTCAATGCCAAGGTCCTTAATTTTCTGCATGACCGCACCGATGCGCCCGTCCAGATCCTCGCCCATCCCCAGCCAGATAGCAGGGTCCTGCTTGCGATTGATTTTATCAGGCGTTTTATTCACTTTCTTATAATACGCCTGCACGTCGGGATGCCTGGCATATTTCTGTCGCGTTTTGGGCAGGCATTCACGTCCTTCATGCATCGCGTAATGGGAAATCTGCAAGTAGAAGGGCTTGCCGGTCTGCAAGCACACACGCGACGGTGAACACTGCGGGGCGCCGGAATAAGCATTGCGAAACTTCATTCCCTCACTGGCCAGCTTTTCCAGATTCGGCATTTACAACACGGGCATCTTCGAATTCGCCATGCCATCATCCATTCTGACAGGTGTCCCGTTCCACGCCCAGTCGTCTATAAAGATCATAACGATATTGGGCTTTGCCGCTGCAAAACAGCTTCCTGCCGACACAAGCCATAACACTATTGCAATCCACTTTTTCATTCATCAGTCCTTTCTGTGACCATGTAATTGATCATTCAAAATATGTTGCTACTGCTCATCACTTTCCGCTGGACGTGTGCCTTCGAATGGACCCCATAACAACCGTCTATCGTATAATGAATCGCTTTCATAGACAGTCTGGTTATAATCGGGGTTCGGTACTAACGGCATACGAGCACCAATACGGCCATCAATATCCTCACCCATCCCGAGCCAGACGGCCGGGTGGTAAATTGGGTTCGTTTCGTAAAAATAGTGAATGGTGAGCAGTGAATAGTGAATAGGTGGTCTGGGGGGATGCGGATTTTGAAATTCATGGCTCGAAACTTGATGCGGCGGTTTGGTGGGCATGGCTTGTAACTCCCCTGTTTTCGGTGTTGCTTTGTCCTTAACTGTGCGGGGCATTATACCACAGTTCTATCAAAAAGTCAAGTTTTTAGCGGTTTTTTTAACCACGAAGGTACGAAGGGCACGAAGATTTGGGGTGGAAATCAGAATCCGGGGGGCAGGAGTCAGAATTCAGGAGAATTTAATTGACGATTTACTGTTTAGTATTTACTATTTGGTTTTGGTATTTAGACGGGAGATGGTATGGGAACGGATGCTATAGCGGTTTATCTTGAGCAGATCAATCGGGCGGTGGCGAAGGGGGATGCTACGGAGCATACGCATCGGCCTGCTTTGAAGGGGCTTATTGAGTCGCTGGGTAAGAATATTACGGCGACGAACGGACAATATCGGGGGGCGTAGTTAATCGAGTGAAATGAATCTTTTTTCGAAAAGACATTCTGGTTGACAATGTGGGTGTGTGAGAATAGTATCGTTGCGAAAAGAAGATGTCATTGTGTTGTTTTTGGGGCAGTCATGGGAAAAATTAAGAGCAGTAAAGACTTGCTGATGTTGCTTTTGTATGCGAAGGGCAAAAGCGGTGAGGCATGTGAGGTGATTGCGGGCAGGACGCGGCTGATGAAGATGGTGTTTCTCTTTGATGAGGAGATTCGGAAGAAGTTTAACCTGAGTGAAGTTATCTCGAAAAAGATTTTGCCTGAATTTGAGGCTTATGATTATGGACCATTTTCTGCGCAGGTCTATGACGACCTGGAATTTCTTGTGAATATGGGTTTTGTCGATGTCAATGCATCCGGCAACAAGGAACTACTGGCAGATGAGGCGGAGGAGTACGAGTACTGGCAGGCAATCAGCGGAGATGAAGACCGGCCATTTCAAGAGCAGTTTACTCTGACCGATGTTGGTCGGAGATTTGTTGAAAAAAAGTTAAAAACTGAACTGACCGACGAGCAGTGGCAAGTGTTGGATGAGTTTAAGGAGCGGGTAACAAGTGCTTCTTTGACAGCTTTGCTGAAATATGTGTATGCGAGATACCCCGAGAAGATTACGAAGTCGAAGATACGGGATCAGGTATTAGGGCGATAGGGAGCCAGATTTGAAGGTCAAGGAA
>JAGHBX010000643.1 GCA_021160785.1 Planctomycetota bacterium
GCCAGGAGTACTACGCCGCGCTGGTGGAAATCGAAACCGGCCAGTTGGAGCGCCGCGATTACAGCGTCGACTGCTGGGAGCGGGACAAGCCCGAGGTTTACTGCTTCTGGAAGACGAAGATGCCGGATTCGCAGCAGAAGAAAAAGCTCTTCATCGACGACGAGATGCTGATGGCGTTCTTCGAGCGACTCGCCGAGGAGACTGAGCAGGAAAAGGTCAATTTCAGATTTGTGCTCACGCTCGTGTTGATGCGAAAACGCAAGCTGAAGTACGAGTCAAGCGACACTAAAGACGGCTCAGAAATATGGACGCTGAGGATAACCGGCAGCGACGAGCGTGTTCAGGTGGTCAACCCTAACCTCGCCGAAAACGAGATCGAGCAGCTATCCTCGCAAATGGGACAGATACTCCAGGTGGATTTTGACGGATGAGCCACACACACACAAATCATGTTATTAGCATCATTGTCGCTGCTTTGACGGTTGGTGTGCTGCTTTTGGCCGGGTGTGAGCCGCCCTTGAGGGAGCCTCTCGGACCCGATATCAAACTGCTCAAGGGCAAGCCCGACATCGCCGCCGCGGTCTCGGCGATCAATGCCCATCGAGAACTTGTAAAGCCCATCCGCGCCGGCGGCAACTGCCTCATCGAGTGGTTTGACGACGACGGAAAAAAGCACAAGGAAAACCCGGCGATTCAGTTGCGGCTCGTCCCGCCGGACCATCTCTATTTCAGCGGTGATATCTTAGGCGGCGAGGCGATCCGCTTCGGCACTAACGTCGAGGAGTTCTGGTTCCGCATCAAGCCCAAAGAGGTCAGCTCATTCTGGTGGGGCAAACGCGCCCTCGCACGCGCTTGTGGCGGGCAAGGCCAGCTCGGCCCGGAAAGCCTGCTGGAAGCGCTCGGCGTTGTCGAGGTCGATGAGACCTGGACCCTTTCAAGCAGGCCGGGATACGACATCCTCACGCTCAAAGACAGCGCCGGATTACCCATAAAACGCATCGAGGTCGATTGGCGGGACTACCTCGTCCGCAAGATCGAACATTTCGACGGATCCGGTGAGACCTCCGTCGTTGTCAACATGAGCAAATACAACGACGGCGCCGGCGAATTAGCCGGCATCGTAGTCCCCACGCGCATCGCAATCGTATACCTGAACATGCCAAACGGCGGCCTGTTAACCGACATGACCCTCCGCGACCTGAAACCATTCCGTCCCAGCGAGGCCCAGATGAAAGGAAAACTCTTCACCCGCCCGGATACCAAAGGCTTCCAAAACATCTACGAATTAGACAAAGACTGCAAATTCACCAAACAGGAAAATTAACACCCAGCGTCATTCTATCTCAACCATGTCCTGGACAGATGCTTCTTTGGCAGCGGCTTTAATAGCTTCTTTAAAGCGTTCTACATTAGTATTTCTACTCGGACACGAAACAATATATTTGATTGGCAGGTTTTTCGCTTTTTTCAACTGTTCAGGGACCGTCTGTTTGATGAAATCTTCCTCATCTATGAATTTACTATTGCTATCCCTGCTCTCAGCAAGGCTGTTGTATATTCTGTGGCCATCTACGTAGATGTCGAAGCACAACACTCGCTTTGCTTCGACAAGCTTTTCGACTTTGAGTTCTTTAGCCTTCAACAAAATCGCGTCATTTATGCGGCTTGCCAATTCTTCGCTTTCCTCATCGAATTCCAGTATATATTTATACGGCAGATATTTGGGCTCTTTCAGTCGCGACACACATTCATCAATATACTCCTGCTCACTGCCCGAAATGGGATATCTGCGGCCGCGATCATATCGAGTATATATTTCTCCTCCTCTTAAATAAGATTTGTACTCAGACATATCATGTACATTAGTGTGCAGATAGACCACGCTTTCCAGTTCTAATTTTTCAGCCTTGATCGTCCGGACAATATCATCATACAGTTCTTCGGAAAGTTTTTTGCCCGCAGTAGTTCTTGTGATATCTATACGAAAGGGGTGCCTGGCTTTATCTTTAATGTAATTCTTAATATATCCGACGGCCTCTTTTTGGGACATCTTATTAATTATCTCGGCGCTGCCCATTCTTGTGTATCTGGGGTTTCCCTTGATAGTATCGCTCTCCCTGAACGGCCTTAAGGCTTTGAAGGTGTAAACCTGATCGCCGATCACGTCCAGTATCAGCCAGCCGTTGAGTGTCTTTGCCGGTTTATGACCGAACGCGTACTTCGGAACAATGTTCATGATCTGGCGAAGCTGGGCCAATTGTGTACTGCGTTTGGCCTCAAGCTCTGCTATTGCCAGCGCCAGTTCGGTAAATATTGCATCAGACCTGCTTAAAGAGTCCATCTTGATCCGGGTCTGTTCGATCTGGGTGTCCAGCAGTTTTATCTGAGCATAAACCTCTGTTACGCTTCTGATCGCCTTAGCTATAGCAATTTCTTCAGCACCTTGAAGTTCTAACTTCAGCTTTTCGTGCTCGTTTTTAAGCTCTGCATACTTCTCACTGCTCATACCTGAACTCGACAAACGTCGTTCCGAGAATCTCTTCAGGTCATTTGTCTCAGCCAGGTTTTCAATGGCGATCCTGATCAATTCGCCCAGTTCACGGTCATTTACGGTTTTTGCGCGTTCCAGGACGCTTGGTTCTTTGGCGATTGCGCCGGCTGTAAATAATACGCTTGTGCAAGTAACGCAGACAATGATTGCTTTCAATTGTTTTTTCATGAGTTCATCCTTTCCTAATGTTTTACTGAGATCGTCCCGAGCGCGTAGCTTGTCCATTCCGGGCCTTTTGTTTTTTCGTTATCGATTTTTCCCATCGCGACTGATTCGGCCCTTTGGAGAAGAGAGGCTAATTGCGTTGAGCGGCTTGTGTCGCCGGCCTGCGGATCGATGGTTTCGGCGGGTATCAGTTTGCTTGCGTTTTTGTATGCCCGGACAGCACGATCCTGCATTCCGATTCGTTCAAAGAACCTGCCGGCGTCCAGCCAGGCGACGAGTTCTGCAGAAACAGTGATGTTGCCTGGGGCATTGGCGACAGTAACATCTCCGGTCCGGCCGACATCTGTAAAACGTCCGCAGACAAAAGCTCCGACAACAAGCAGCAGGATGCACGAAGATACATAAGTTGCCCTGATGATACGCCTTACCGCCCTGCTGCGAACCAGTGTGCTCTGCGATTTAAGCAGCAGTTGCTCTCGAAACGAATCATCCGCCGGACCCTTTTTCAGCCCGCCGATCAATTCGTCAAAATCAAAATCGTTCATAATTATAACTCCTCTTTATCATGCAGTCGCTTATGGACCTTTGCGAATTTTTCCCTTGCCCGCACAAGCAGGGACTCTATTGCTTTCGGTGTTTTGCCCCGGGCATCTGCGATATCATTTACTGTCAACTTTTCCATGTATTTTGCTTCCAGCACGTCTCGGTAATGCCCGGGGAGCTTTGCAAGTGTTTCGTAAACCTGCATGTGTTTATTGTTACGTTTCGGCGTTTCGATATTTAGTTTAGAGAACTTTTGTTCGTTCGATTTCCGTCCGGCCTCTTTTGTTTTGAATTTTGCAAGATGCTTTTTGGCGATCCCGAACAGCCAGCCGCGAAATGTGCCGCGTGCATCGCTGAATTTATGGATACTTTTAGCCGCGGTAACAAAGACCTGCTGGCTGATCTCTTCGGCGATGTCGGCTCGGCCGTTGGCTAAATGCAGGCAAAAGCACCACACAGGTTCAAAATGCCGGTCGAATAAACCCCGCCAGGCTTCTTTGTCGCCTTGCCTGGCCTTGCTAATCGCGATTATCTCAAGGTCTATATCCATTCGTTTGCTGTACAACTGTTTGAGTAGTCTATCTAAGCACGTTCTTCTACAATTATTGCCATGATAAGGGTAAAATCCTTTGAAAAATCCTGAAAAAATTTATTTTTTTGTCATCTACAGCAGTCCGATGGACACTTGACAAGAGCAAGAAGGGTGAATTTAAGGTGCCAAGTGAATCCCAAAGCGGGCCATGCTAACGGTGTGAAAACGATCCCCGATGAAGCTGTCGGCCCCCAATTGCTCATGTCGGTAAAACGATGATTTTATCGACCTAAGCCGGCCAGACCTTAAACAATTCCACCAAAGATTTTACATCCGATACACCCCCGACCGCCCTCCTCCTTCGACATTTCGCAGTTCGACATTGGACATTCCCGCCCCCGGTGTCATCTCAGACCGTTCCTGCGAAAGGGGTATAAGCTTCAGTCGAATAGGATTCAATTCCGTCTCTTTTAATCATACGCAACTTACATAGAATTCGCTGTTGAGCAGATGCTGGAGGAGGATTGATTTTCTCAACAATTACGTTGATATTTTTACCTTTCTCTATATGTTGCCAGAAATCTGGAACTAAATATCTTGGCAAAAACCCAACGCAACAATAATCTGCTGTTCGCAAAACAACTGCTTTTGGGTCCGCCGGATTTTGAATGTCATGCATAACAAAAAGTTTGTCTCCACACTTTAAGCTATCTGTTAATTTTTGAGCACAATCTTTCATATGCCGTAGGCCGTGTACTAAAAAGAAATAGTCGATAAAACCACTTGCATCTGAAGTATCATTTTTTTGAGGCGGAGCAAATAATTCTACATTATCGGTTGCTCTGCGTCCTCCACTGCGTGCTAAGATTTCAATTGGTGAAGCTGTATCAGGCGAAAATCCAAGGCTTTGCACAAAATCACTGTATTCCTTCCGAGATCTCGACAGAATCCGATTAGCGAAAAATGAGAACAACTCTTCACTGCGATATGTTTCGGAAAGATTTGGGAATGTCAAGAAAGGCTTAAAACCAAACTCTTGCGCTTTTTCTACGCCTTTAATGTAGTTATATTGATAATATTCCCTGTCATCTTTACTAATGCATTCTAAATGCCCCACCGGGAAATATCTTAAGCTTTTAGGATCTTGCCAAGCAACAAATAGTTCTTTTGCGACTTTCATTTTCACTCTTTCAACTCACGCAATCTTTTTTTGTTAAACAACAAAAATTCACAAACAAATTCTTTTGACTTATCGCTCAAACACACATCAGGGACAAGACTTACACAATTTCTCAAAGAATCATCTCTTATCTCAGCTAATTTGTCAAGCCAAACATTGCGAGCAAGGGGTGCATGCTTGGCAAATTCTACAAACGCATCTATAATAAGTAGCGGTTTAGGTTCTGTTTCGTTCAAATATATCGCCGAACGCGCTTTCTGGGCATATCTTTCTATGTTTGCGTTATAATCCTTGCCGCCTAACAACCGCTCCCTTTCTTTTTCGGACAATTCTCTTCCTAAACTTGAGGCATGATCGAACGTTGGGGCTAACTCTATACCGTGTTTTTCATAATCAACAAGAATTCCCCAATTTTCATGGTGTCGGTCAGTATTGCCTATTAGTGCATCAAGAAGAATATACCCCAAGAAAAGATCGATAGATGTTTTTATATTTGCCGGAGCCGAACATGATTTCGGCAATGCGACTCTATAGCCCGTCAAAGCTCCGATGATATTATCTATTGAATGCTGCGATACTCTTCTGAATTCTTCTCTTGGATAAGCAGGATCTTTCATGGTTAACAATTCATTACCATGAATAAGAGTTCCTCTGATTTTTCTCTCAGTGAAGTCCCTCGATAAAACTCCTCTACGATCTCCACATTTTGCCAATTCCACTATTGCATGGGGTAATCCTATCAGTTCAGCAATTTCAGCAGAGATTTTTTCTGACCAGTCTTCCCCTGTCTCGGGTCTATTAAATTTGAAAAGCCAGCGTTCCTCTGTATTCGTGCCAAGGACCCAAAACTTTTCTTTGGTGCCCATCTGTTCGACTTGATCATTAGTCTCTCGAGACACTTCAAATATTTCATAAGGTTGACACATGGCAACACTTTCTATGTCCACATAAGCAAATTAGAGTAGTTTTGTTATTGCATCGACTGTTCTTTGGGTGGCGCCCTGGTTTTGCTTTATTACGCCTTGGCCGGCGTTGGCGATGGATTGCGCCAAGTCCTTAACCGTAAGGCACATGCGCATAGCTGTCAGCAGTTCGTCGCCGTTGGTTACTTCGGTTGCGCCGTTTGCCTTTAGCAGTGCGTCGACTGTTTGCTTGAAGTTGAATGTGTGCGGGCCGAAGATTGTGCATTTGCCTAATGCCGTCGGCTCCATCATGTCCGAGCCGCCCATTGGCACGAGGCTTCTGCCGACGAAGACGATATTTGCCAGGCTGTAGAATCTCCGCAGATCGCCCATCGTATCGCCCAGGATGACATCCGGTTTCCCTTCGACGATCTTGTCGGTATCCTTGACGGCGCTGTATCGGGCAAAATCAAAACCGCACCTTTCGATCAGCGTAGCGACTTCGTCGAATCGCTCGGGCTTTCGCGGCACAACGGCTAACCGCAAGTCGGCGAATTGCTCATCGGTCCTGAGTTTGCCGAAGACCTCGAGGATTATTCTTTCTTCGCCCGGCCCGGTCCCGCCCGCCACCCACAGACGGCCATCGCCGATATTGAGTTGGGCGGCGATTTTGTCTGCACCTTCGATTTTGTCTGTAACC
>JAGHBX010000533.1 GCA_021160785.1 Planctomycetota bacterium
GACTTGTGTATCATTGGCTTGTCGCACTTGGGGCACTTGTGTTCGCTTACCTCCTCCTTGACCATCTTGCCTTCCCGGTCGCAGGGGCAGGCGAATTTACATTCCGGATAGGCGGAACAACTCAGGAATTTGCCGTTCTTTCCGAATCTGTAAACCATCTCTTTGCCGCACTTGGGACATTCGTATTCGCTGGGCGTGGTTTCGGCCTTGGCGTGCTTCATGTCCTCGGTGGCTTTGTCGAGGTTCTCTTTGAACGGGCCGTAAAACTCATCGAGAACACCCTGCCAGTCGACGTGCTGCTCTTCGATTTTGTCAAGCTGGTCTTCCATGTGGCGTGTGAAGGCGATATCCATCACCTTCGGGAAGAACTCGCAGAGCTTATCGGTGACAACCTCGCCGATGTCGGTTGCATGAAACTTGCGGTCAATCTTCTCGACGTACTTGCGATCCTGTATCGTCGTTATGATGGAAGCGTACGTACTGGGCCTGCCGATGCCTTCCTTCTCGAGCGCCTTTACAAGCGATGCCTCGGTGTATCTTGCCGGCGGCTTTGTAAAATGCCCGCAAGCCTTGATGTCAACGGTGCGGACACGATCGCCGGTCTTCATTGCGGGCAGATGCGGATCATTTGACGAAGTGCCCCATATTTTCGTAAAGCCGTCAAAGACAAGCACCCGGCCGGTCGTTCTGTATCTGCATGGACCAATGGACGTTTTCGCCTCGATCTCGACTGCCGTTGTGTCCCACTGGGCGGCAGCCATCTGGCAGGACACGAAACGTCGCCACACCAGATCGTAGAGCTTGTACTGCTCGTCGGTCAGGAACTGTCTGATATCGCCCGGCGTAAGATCGGGATCGGTCGGGCGAATGGCTTCATGCGCTTGCTGAGCGCCTTTTTTTGCCGAGTAAAAGACGGGTTTGTCCGGCAGGTAGTCTTTGCCAATGTTGGTGGAGATATAGCTTCTGACGCTTTCGACCGCCTCCTTTGAAAGATGCGTGCTGTCGGTTCTCATATATGTTATCAAACCCAGCGAGCCCATTGAGCCCATGTCGACGCCTTCATATAGATTCTGGGCGGTTCGCATGGTCCTCTTTGCGGTAAAGCCAAGTCGGTTTGCCGCCGCCTGCTGCAGAGTCGATGTTATAAAGGGCGGCGACGGCCGCGAACTGATGCGTTTGACTTTGAGATCGGCAATTTC
Organism: Planctomycetota bacterium; assembly: GCA_021160785.1. Classification (GTDB taxonomy): domain Bacteria; phylum Planctomycetota; class Phycisphaerae; order Sedimentisphaerales; family Anaerohalosphaeraceae; genus B28-G16. The sequence continues at coordinate 1,200 of JAGHBX010000533.1, forward strand.
AAATTCGGCATCCTTGACGGCGGCGAAGATCTCGTTGGCTTTCTCGGCGTTGGGTGCGTGGAATTTCTCGTTGTTTACCCTGTACATATCCGCTTTGAAGGCGTTGTGCCGGTGGAGCCACTCGTATTGTTCGGCCAATGTGCGGCCCTTTTTGGCATCTTTTGCGGAATCGAGGAACGCCCGCCAGTCTGCCGAATAATCGGTTTTCAAATCGGTGGAGAATACCGCCGGGATGAGCCAGTATTCCTCCGGCTTAAATGCGCGAATCTCGCGTTCCTTCAGGACGATTATCTTCACGGCAACGGACTGCACCCTGCCGGCGCTTAAGCCGCGTGCGACTTTTTTCCACAGCAGCGGACTTATCTGGTAGCCGACTATCCTGTCGAGAATGCGTCTTGCCTGCTGGGCCATGACCCTGTCCATATCGAGTTTGCCCGGATCGGCAAAGGCCTGCTGAATGGCGTTTTTCGTGATGGAATTGAAAACCACGCGGTAGGTTTTTTCCGCCGGTACGCCGAGAACCTCGGCGAGATGCCACGCAATCGCTTCTCCTTCGCGGTCAAGGTCGGTTGCGAGATACAGACTATCGCATTTCTTCGCCGCCGACTTCAACTGGCCTACCATTTTCTTGCGGCCGGGCGTTATGTCGTAAGTGGGCGCAAAGCCGTTTTCGATATCGACATTAATCCCTTTCGAAGGAAGGTCCCGTATATGTCCCATCGAGGCCTTGACCTCGAAATCCGAACCCAGGTACTTATTGATCGTCTTTGCCTTGGCCGGCGATTCCACGATCACCAGCGATTTGCCCCTGGTTGCTTTTGCCATAAAATCCATACCAAACAAATAAAACTATTGTCATTTACCGGCTTTCACATCTTCTTCGACTCATGAAAACCACAACAGGCCCCGACAAGTGGAAGATACATACCAGATCAGACCATGCAATGTCAAGAAGAAACCGCTCCCTTAGTATTATCGTCCGGACGCCGATGTCGAATTAATTTTGGCGAATATATGTTGTTGGGACGGCACGAATCAGCGAAATAAACGTATAAACTAAGAAGATATCAGAGTCGGGGGGAATTAAGGAGACAATGAAATGTACCATATTCCGCTAAAAAGCTGGATGCACCACACGCACATACCCCACAGACACAACATGTCCGTGAAGATGCAGCACCTCTTCCGCGATGAGCGTTTTTGGGCAATTTTTGCGATTGTGGTGATAATGGCCCTGTTGATAACGCTGGCGATTGTCGCCGGCAGAGGCACCGGCGCCAGCCCGGACTTTACGCCGATATACCCCTACTATCCATAGAGTTGACGGGGGCAGAGGCATTCTGTGCGGGTTTTAGAGGCTTGTGAGCAAGGCCTGGAGGAGCGGTTCAACCTCTTTTATGGCCCGCCCGCGGTGGGATATTTCGTTTTTTTCGGCTGAGGTAAGTTGTGCGGCCGTGGAATTTAGCGCGGGCACAAAGAAAATCGGGTCGTAGCCGAAACCGTTGGTTCCGGCCTCGGCGGTTGCGATAAGGCCTTCTAATTTTCCCTCTGTCTGCGCCAGGACACCCTCCGGCGCGGCAAGGCAGATATTGCAGACAAAACGGGCGGTTCTTTTTTCCGCAGGAACACCCTCCATAAGCTTGAGTACTTTCGCCATATTCCTGTGATCCAGAATCTGGCGGCCCGAGCCCTTTGGCGGCTCGCCTGAAAAACGGGCGCTCATAACCCCGGGCGCGCCGTCAAGCGCGTCAATCACCAAACCGGAATCATCGGCAATCGTCCAGACGCCCGTCGCCGCGGCATAGCCAATCGCCTTTTTGCGAGCATTCTGTTCAAACGTCGCCCCATCCTCAACAACCTCCGGCACATTCGCAAAATCATTGAGACTAAGCCACTGGACACCAGCACCACCCCCCCCCTCCCCCCCAACCATCTCCAAAAACCCCCCCCGCCTCCCCCCCTTTGACAAAGACAGCCTCATCATC
>JAGHBX010000432.1 GCA_021160785.1 Planctomycetota bacterium
AATGTTGACCGTCTCTTCCTGGCCGTTGACGATCTCTACATTCGGCATGATCTTCGGCGATGCAAAAAAGTCAGGCTGATTGACGTAAATTGAATACATCCCAGCGGGTACGTCCTCGATTTTGTAATATCCGTCACCCGAAGGAAACTGGCCCGGATGAGCCCCCAGACGCCGGGAGGGCCCGACGTATGAATTGTCAGACGGCGACAGGAAAAGATCCCACTCGTACAGTTGTTGATAACCCATCGACGGATTGCCCGCGATCTTCTCGAATTGCCCGAAACCGGTGATAGATCCGGCGGCTAAGGCAATTGACGGAACTGAGACGATAGCGGATAACGCCAACATAATAATGAACCTTCTTTTCACCTGCTTGCCTCCCGAAATTCCAAAGCTGACCGAAAACCGTATTATACAGTAAGACAAGCGAAATTACAAGTTGCGGACATGGACGGGTCATAACTGCACCCGGCCCTGTCAAAATGGCATGTTTGGCTATGGCCCGTTACCGTAAGTTCTTATTTTAAGGGTCTTTATGTATTTTGAGGTGTTCGGGCACGCCGTTTGCTCGTATAGTTAGCGCCAGTAGTAATTGGATGACAATGCGGAAAGGAACATGGCCGAATGAAGTTTGATAAATTTACAATGAAGGCGCAGGAGGCGTTTGCTTCGGCACAGCAGTTGGCGATGTCGAAGTCCAATACGGTTCTGTCGCCGCTGCACCTGTTGAAGGTGCTGTTGGGCGACACCGAGGGTATGGTTGTGCTGATCCTCAAGAAGATCGGCTCAAATATCCAGCGAATCAGCGAGATGACGGGCAGTGAGGTCAACCGACTTGCCAAAGGCACGGGGACGGAGCAGATGATAATGCCCGACCCTGCCTTCGGACAGGTCGTATTGGATGCGCAGAATCGTGCCGACAAGATGGGGGACGAATATCTGAGCGTCGAGCATCTGTTCATTTCACTTGCCGAGGTCAGCAGCGACGCCAAGGAGATATTGGGTGTCAATTCGATAACCGGCGAGCAGATTGAATCGGCGCTGAAGCAGATACGCGGCGGCGAAAAGATCACCGACGACAATCCGGAGAGCAAGTACAAGGCGCTCCAGCGTTACGGCATCGATCTGTTGGAAATGGCTCGCAAGGGCAAGCTCGATCCGGTGATCGGTCGCGATGACGAGATTCGCCGATGTATGCAGGTACTGAACCGTCGGACGAAGAATAACCCGGTGCTGATTGGGGAGCCGGGTGTGGGCAAGACCGCGATTGTGGAAGGTCTGGCCCAGCGGATCGTTGCCGGCGACGTACCCGTCGGCCTGAAGAACAAGCGCGTCATCGCCCTGGGTATGGGTGCGCTGATTGCCGGCACCAAGTACCGGGGCGAATTCGAGGACCGGTTCAAGGCGGTTCTCAAGGAAGTGATATCCTCCGACGGTGAGGTTATCCTGTTCATCGACGAGCTGCATACGATTGTCGGCGCCGGCAAGGCCGAAGGCGCCGTTGACGCCGGCAACCTGCTCAAGCCATCGCTTGCGCGAGGCGAACTGAGGTGTATCGGCGCCACGACAATCGATGAATATCGCAAGTATATCGAAACCGACGCCGCCTTAGAGAGGCGCTTTGCGCCGATGTTAGTCGATCCGCCGACGGTGGAAGAAACGATAGCCATTCTTCGCGGCCTGAAAGACCGCTATGACACGCACCATGGAGTGCGGATTACGGATTCGGCGCTGGTGGCGGCCGCGACGCTGTCGAATCGGTATATCTCCGACCGCTGGCTGCCCGACAAAGCGATTGATTTGATCGATGAAGCGGCGTCTTGCCTGCGCATCGAGAACGATTCGCTGCCCGCTGAGCTTGACGATATCCGAAGGAAAATAATGCAGCTTCAGATCGAGCGGGAGGCGCTCAAAAAAGAGTCCGATTCGGCAAGCGCCAAACGGCTGGAGAAAGCCGAAAAGGAACTCGTGCAGTTGCAGCAGCAAAACGCCACGCTCACCGCCCGGTGGGAGGCGGACAAGGGAGATATCGACAAGGTTAAGGCTTTGAAAGAAAAGGTCTCCAATGCGACGATGGAATTCGAGGAGGCGCAGCGCACCGGCGATCTCGAGACGGCGGCGCGGATCAAGTACGGAACGATTGCCGAGTACAGGAAGGAACTCGCCGCCGCCGAAGAGGCGCTTGTCAAGGCCAACGGCGGAAAACTTATTCATAACGAGGTTACCGCCGATCATATCGCACAGATTGTCGCCCGGTGGACGGGAATCCCGGTTGTGCGATTGATGGCCGGTCAGCGTGAGCGACTGATGAAGATGGAAGAGGAGATTCGAGCACGCGTGGTGGGGCAGGACGAAGCGGTGACGGCGATCTGCAATGCGGTCCGTCGCAACCGGGCCGGGCTGGGCGATCCGAATCGACCTATCGGCGTGTTTCTGTTCTTAGGTCCGACGGGCGTGGGCAAGACTGAGTTGTCAAAGGCGCTTGCCGAGTTTTTGTTCAACGATCCCAATTGCATGGTCCGTATTGACATGAGCGAATTCATGGAGTCGCATTCGGTCGCGCGGCTGATTGGGGCGCCTCCAGGCTATGTCGGCTGGGACCAGGGCGGCAGGCTTACCGAGGCAATACGCCGAAAACCCTATTCGGTGATTCTGCTCGACGAGATTGAAAAGGCGCATATCGATGTGTTCAATGTGCTGCTGCAGGTCTTCGACGACGGGCGGCTGACCGACGGCAAGGGGCGAACAGTTGACTTCAAGAATACCGTGATTATAATGACCAGCAACTTTGCCGGCCAGCAGATTCAGGAGATGACCGCCGAATCCGGCGCCGACTGGGAGATCGAAGCGCATGTTAAGGACGCGCTGAAGCAGTACTTCCGGCCCGAGTTCCTCAACCGTATCGATGAGACGATTGTGTTCGCTATGCTGAGCAGGCAGAATCTCGAAAAGATCGTCGATATTCAGTTGGGTTATCTAAAAGATCGGCTCAAAGGGCGGCATGTGGAACTGGAGTTTACCGAAAACGCACGCAAGCAGATTATCGATGAAGGATTCGATCCGGCCTACGGTGCAAGGCCCCTCAAGCGGACAATCCAGCAAAAAATCGAAAACAGGCTTGCAACAGAACTGTTAGCCGGTAAATTCGAAGATGGCGACAAAATACGCGTCGATGCAAACCAGCATCGCTTCGTATTCGAGAAGGTGTAAAGTGCAGAGGCGGTGGGGCAAGCCCCACCCTACGATTATCGGTGTTCATGCTCTGACGGCGGGTTGATTTTTGAAAGGGCTCATGGTCATGGCCGGGGAAAATATTCTGGTTGTGGAAGATGAAGAGGATGTGCTTGAGTTAGTGCGGTACAACCTTGCCAGGAACGGGTACAAGGTTGACACCGCCATGAGCGGTGAGGAGGCTCTTGACAAAGCCGCCAGGACTCTGCCCGACTTGATTGTCCTGGATCTGATGCTGCCGGCGGTGGACGGGCTGGAGGTTTGCAGGATCGTCAAGAACGACGCCCGGACACAGCATATTCCCGTCATAATGCTTACCGCAAGGGGCGAAGAGGCCGACATTGTGGCGGGGCTGGAGATCGGCGCCGACGATTACATCACCAAGCCCTTCAGCCCGCGGGTGTTGATTGCTCGCGTAAGAGCGGTGCTTAGAAGGCCCCCCGCAAAGACTGCGACGGATGTCTTAACCGCCGGTATCCTGGAGATCGACCCGGGGCGCCATCGTGTCGTCGTCCAGGGCCGGCGGGTGGAATTGAGCTCGACGGAGTTCAAACTGCTGCATTTTCTTGCGTCGCGCCCGGGCTGGGTCTTTACGCGGTATCAGATTGTCGACGCGATACACGGCGCCGATTATCCGGTCACGGACCGGTCAATTGATGTGCAGGTCGTGGGTTTGAGAAAGAAACTTGTTTCGGCGGGAAACTACATCGAGACGGTCAGAGGTGTGGGATACCGCT
>JAGHBX010000329.1 GCA_021160785.1 Planctomycetota bacterium
GATCTGGAAACCGAAATCGAGATTTGGAAGTAACAATGGCTCTCGATGCAACGACCAACGCACATCCCGATTCCGACCGGCCGCTGAAAATCGCCGTACTTGCCGGCGGCGTCGGTCCCGAAAAACCCATCAGTCTTCAAAGCGGCAAAGCCATCACCGCCGCATTACAAAATGCCGATTTCAACGCACGAATGGCCCACATTACCCCACAGAATCTAACCGTACTTGACGATCAGACCATAGACCTGTTCTTCCTCGCTCTCCATGGAGAATTCGGCGAAGACGGAACCATCCAGTCCATACTCGATGAGAAAGGCCTGACTTATACCGCAAGCGATGCCGAAGCCAGCCGAATAGCATTCGACAAAACCGCCGCAAAACAGGCCTTTGCTCAAGCGGGCGTCTTTGTACCTCGAGCCGTTCCTTACTGCCCGCGACAAGACAGATCGCGACTGCTCGAAAAACTCACCGGCCTGTCGGAAAAATTCGTGGTCAAACCGGCAAAACAGGGAAGCAGCGTAGGAATCTCTATCTGCAACACTCCACAGGAAGCATTAGAAACCGCCGCGGCAACCTACGATCGCTACGGTGAGTGTATAATCGAACAATTCCTCCCCGGGACAGAACTTACCGTCGGTATACTCGGCTCCGAGCCACTGCCCATCATAGAGATAAGACCCGAAACCGGCTTTTACGACTATCAGGCCAAGTACATCGACGAAACGACCGGATTCCTGTTCGACACCATCAACGACCCAAAACTCGTCGAACGAATAAAGACAGACGCCCTGAAATGCTTCAACGCCCTCGGATGTCGCCATTTCGCCCGCGTCGACTTTATCCTTACCGACCGGCAGAGACCTTACGCCCTGGAAGTGAATACCATTCCCGGATTCACCGACCATTCTCTTTTGCCCATGGCCGCCAAAAGAGCCGGTCTAAAAATGCCTCAGCTATGCTCCAGGATAGCAAATATGGCGGTCAATCACGTACAACCACGTCACCCGGAACCGAATAGGATAACCTGAGAATAACCGTGGCAAAGATAAAAAAGAAGACAAAGACAAAGAAAAAGAAAAGCGGCTCCGGCGCAGCGGGGTTCAAAACGCATCGCTCTAAGAAATCAGCAAAGAAAAAGAGCGGGACCTTTTTGGCCCGTTTCATCACTTTTTCGAAGACCGCCCTGGCCGTTGCCATCCTGGGCGGGGTAGCGTTCGGTTTTGTTGTGCTGGAAGACTATGTGCGAAAAACCGGTCCAGTTGCCGGTAAAACTGGCGAACTTGTAGCAGTGGGCTTGCCCGACTGGGTCAACAAGCCCCTTAGAGAAAAAATCTACTCTGCCGCCACCGCCAACGGCGAAGACCTTACCATAGATCGGGATGCGGCTCGATCCGTCCAGCAAAATCTGTCCCGAAGGGTTGCCTGGCTCGAAGATATCCACGTCCAAACCACCACCGAAAGCATCTGCATCACAAAAGCCACGTGGCGAAAACCTCTTGCAATGATAAAGCGGGGTGCCACAAAATATTACGTCGACAACAAATTGCGCATACTGGATTTCGTCGAATTATCAAGTCTGCCCATCGTAGAGATTACCGGCCTGACCGCTGCCGGCTCTATATCCGAACCGGGGCAAGAATGCCTTTGTGAAGACGTCGCCGCCGCTGTAGCCGTACTGAATATGATCCAAAAGAGAGATGAGCGTCAACCGCCACAGAGACGACTGCTCTTCGAAATCCAATCCATCGATGTAAGCAACTATAACGGCAGGCAGGATGCCGATGCACCACACATAATAATGTACGCAAAGGACAAAACCGAAATAATCTGGGGTGCCGAAATCGGCACCTGGCAGCGGTACCTCGAAGCCGCCGACATCGAGAAAACCGCCAAGTTATTCGGCTACTACCAACGCCACGGTTCCCTGCTCAACGGCGTCAAATATATCAATCTCCGCGAGTCCCGAAGAAATATTTCCCGTCCCGTAGACAGGTATTAGCCTTTTCGTCAACCAGTGCAACTGCTATGTCGCGATAACGATAAGCGATCCCGGCCTCTATGGAAAGAACCCCCAGACCGTGATGAAGTATAAAAATCCTTGATTTTTTTTGTATTTTAGGGCATACTATTTTTTGCAGGGCGGTTAGCTCAGACGGCTAGAGCGCCTGCTCGACACGCAGGAGGTCGTTGGTTCAAGTCCAATACCGCCCATTCATAAACCCTTGTTCCGCAAGGGTTTGTTTTTTTTAGTTCAGGTATTGTACAACTGGACTCCCGGCGAACAGGGAACGATGCAGGGTTCAATCTATCCTGACCGCTACCGCTGGTGATGACGGGGAAAACTACCCGACCAGGAAAAATACCAGCATGTCCCTCTAAAGCCCATAGGCGACAGATGCGCGCCAAACAAAAGAATGTGGCGACCCAAGTCGTCAGGATGATCTGGCAAGGCGATTTGTAAGAACAAAACCAATCTGATATATCGTACTGGTTCAGTTGGAATTCAGTGGGAATTGTTCGTATGCACGGAACAAAAATAATTTTTTTTGAAAAAATTTTCCCGTGCTACGAGTACCGCTCACAACCCTTTGGTAAACAGCAAATCTGCATTTCTCTGCCAAAAAGGGGGTTTCTCGCCCATAAAAGCCTAACCGGAAACGGATAATTAGCTCCCATAACTGACCGGTTACAAATTTTTGTCGAGTAGACATAATATGGTTCCTTCATTTAGGTTTAATTTGTTTTCACTGTTTCTCTTGCCTTTCGGTATCAAGAGTGCCACAATATTCAACCATGTGAGAAACTTCAATACCCCTCACAGAACCGGACTTGTGGATTTCCCACATCCGGCTCTTCAGCAAATCTCACGTACCTGTTCAAGTGGTACGATATGAGC